>JAISRS010000155.1 GCA_031273485.1 Prevotellaceae bacterium | reverse complement strand
AAAATGATACCGGTAGAGGTTAAATCAGGCGCAAGCGGTAAATTACGTTCATTGCATCAGTATATAAACATGTCCGATTCTAAATTTGCCATACGTTTGTATGCCGGAAAACTGCAATTGGAAGAGCATACAACCAATGAGGGTAAAAAATTTAAACTGTTAAATTTGCCATACTATTTGGCAGGGAAAATTGAAGATTATATCGGAACATTCGACTTGAACGCACAATGATTTCATTCCCGGAAATCTTTAGTATCTTATTTCTGAAATTGATGTAATTTTTGGCAGAATATTCAACAGGAAACCTCTAAAAACTTGATTTTTCAAGGCAGACAGGATTTTTAGAAGTTTCCATATCATAAACAGAACATTTCCACAATAATTATTTTTGTCGAATAAGATACTTACCGCACCCGCACATTTACATTGAGGCAATTCAGCGCTCGGAAACAACCCCTCATATATCCTGCAATAGGCAAAAATTCACATAATTCATCAATTAAAATTCTTTGTAAGCAACAATTCCCTGTAATTAATCCGAAATATTTTTTATTGAGATAAATATCCGTAAATCAATAGAAATAACGATAAAATTATACAGTGTCGATAAATTTACTATGCTCAAATTGTTTGTTTTGGTAAAAAAACAAGTATATTTGCAACCGGCAATGTAAAATATTTAAAAACTTTATTTTATAGCTTATTATATTATGACAACAAGAAGAAATTTTTTAAAAACAGCGTCTTTAGCTTCTGCCGGACTGGCAATGGGGCTGAGCGCAAATGCCGGAAAAGGCAGTAGTAGAATTAGCGCTAACAGCAAAGTAAATCTTGCGTGTATCGGTATCGGAAATCGCGGAGAACAAATTATAAACGATTTCGATAAAACCGGATTAGCCAATGTAGTCGCTTTATGCGACGTAGATTTGGGTGCAAAACACACTCAAAAAATTATTGATAAATTCCCTAAAGCCAAACATTTTAAGGATTTCAGGGAAATGTTCGACAAAATAGGAAACGAAATCGAAGCCGTGTCAATAGCCGTGCCCGACCATTCACACTTCCCGATATGCGTAACAGCTATGGCTCTGGGAAAACATGTGTACGTCGAAAAACCTATGGCTCGCACCTTCTATGAAGCCGAACTGATGATGCAGGCTGCAAAAAAGTATCCCAACGTGGTTACGCAGGTAGGAAATCAGGGACACTCCCAGTCAAACTATTTCCAGTTTAAAACATGGGTGGAAGCAGGTATTATAAAAGATGTTACAGCCGTTAGCGCCCACATGAACAACGGAAGAAGATGGCACAGCTGGGACACCAATATCTACAAATTGCCCGAAGCTCAGCCCGTACCCAATACTCTGGACTGGAATACATGGCTGTCGGCTGCTCCGTACCACGACTACAACGAAAAATATCACTACGGAGAATGGCGTTGCTGGTACGATTTCGGAATGGGAGCGCTTGGCGACTGGGGCGCACATATAATTGATACCATTCACGAATTTCTGGAACTGGGACTGCCTTATGAGATTAATCCCCTGAAAATAACAGGTCATAACGATTATTTCTTCCCCACGTCTTCCACTATCCTGTTCCGTTTTCCGGCAAGAAAAAACATGCCTCCCCTCGATTTAACATGGTTCGACGGAGTGGACAATCTGCCCCCGATACCAGAAGGTTACGGAGTGGCGGCGCTCGACCCGAATATCCCCGCATCGGGAGCCGGAGAAATAAAACCGTCAAGCATCAATCCGGGTAAAATAATTTACAGTAAAGACCTGATATTTAAAGGCGGTTCTCATGGAAGCACCCTATCTATAATTCCGGAAAGCAAAGCTAAAGAACTTGAGTCAAAATTGCCGGAAGTCCCCAAAAGCCCGTCAAATCACTATGCTAACTTCCTGTTGGCGTGCACCGGAAAAGAAAAAACACGCTCTCCTTTTGAAATTCACGGACCATTAAGTCAAGTATTTTCATTAGGCGTGCTGGCGCAAAGACTAAACACTGTGTTGTATTTCGACAGCAGAACAAAGCAAATCACCAATAATCCGTTTGCCAATGCAATGCTCACAGGACTGCCTCCGCGCAAAGGATGGGAACATTTATATAAATTATGATTTGTTGAAAATGCATAAACAACTTATACTGTTATTGATCGGTTGTCTGTTTTCAGGCTTTTTATATGCGCAGGACTGGGTTCCGCTGTTCAACGGTAAAAATCTCAAAGGATGGAAAAAACTCAGTGGCAAAGCCGAATATCAGGTAAAAGACGGAATTATAACCGGCATCTCCAAAACAGGGACTCCAAATACATTCCTTGTTACGGAAAAAGAATATGATGATTTTATCCTCGAATTTGAATTTAAAGTAGATAACGGATTTAATTCGGGCGTTCAGTTTAGAAGCCAAAGTCTTAAGGAATATAATAATGGCATCGTACATGGATACCAATTTGAAATAGACCCTTCGGACAAAAGACTGTCGGGCGGCGTATATGACGAAGCACGACGGGGTTGGCTCTATCACCCTTTGACCGCTAATCCCGACGGAAAACCCGCATTTGAAAACGAAGTCTGGAACAAAGCAAGAATAGAAGCCATTGGAAATTCGATCCGTACATGGATTAACGGCGTTCCGTGCAGCAATCTGTGGGACGACATGACCCCGAAAGGCTTCATCGCTCTGCAAGTACACAGCATCGGCAACGACAAGGCGCACGAAGGCAAAACCGTGAGTTGGAAAAACATACGTATTTGTACAACAAATGTTGCGCAATTTCAAACCGATGTAAACATCCCCGAAATAAACTGCATCGCAAACAGCCTCTCATCGGCGGAAGACAAGGATGGATGGGCTTTGCTGTGGGACGGAAAAACGACCGACGGATGGCGCGGAGCAAAAATCAATACCTTCCCCGCAAAAGGCTGGGTTATTGAAAACGGATTGCTGAAAGTGAAAAAAGACAGCGGCGGAGAATCGGCAAATGGCGGAGATATTGTTACCACAAAGAAATATAAAAATTTCATACTTAAATTCGATTTCAAAATTACGGAAGGCGCAAACAGCGGTGTTAAATATTTCGTAAATACCGATTTAAATCAAGGTGAAGGTTCGGCTATAGGTTGTGAGTTTCAGATTTTGGACGATAACAAACATCCCGACGCCAAATTGGGAGTAAAAGGCAACAGAACAGTTGGTTCGTTGTATGATTTAATCCCTGCAATCGCTTCCAAAAAATTTAATATCAAGGAATTTAATACCGGAATGATTGTTGTTAAAGATAACAAAGTTGAGCATTGGCTTAATGGAGTTAAAGTGGTTGAATATGAACGTAACAATCAAATGTGGAATGCTTTGGTTGCATACAGCAAATTCAAAAACTGGGACAATTTCGGCAATGCAGCGGAAGGACATCTGCTGTTGCAAGACCATGGCGACGAAGTTTGGTTTAAAAATCTAAAAATCAAAGAACTTTAGGCATGGGAAGTCGAAGAAAATTTGAATGTAATTTCTATGTAAGATAGTATTAAAAAAGGAAGGATAAACCCTCATGAACCTGTAGCGTAAGCAAATGGCGATTGAGGGTTTTATTTTGCCGCCCTCTATCCACGATTGCCATCTCTTTATCCACGATTTTTTTTAATCCACGAATTACACGAAACGTAAGTTCGACATAGTCAATTACACGATTTTTTTTGGTCGCCGAATTAAACGTTTATAATTCATAATTCAATTAAAAAGGAATACGAAAATTGGATATTTGGGAAAATGTCATACCTTTGCGCCGACAGTACCCGTTTTGCATACCGTAAGAACTGCAGGCGGGTCATTTTTTATGTAACACATTATGGTAAATAAACGGCTAAATCTTATTTTGAGGTGCTATAGAGGGAGTTCCCTTCGTTCGGCGTAGCTGTCATTGCTACGGCGCAGCTAAAAGCAGGCTTCCAGCTTGCAAACCCGCTTGCAACAAGGTTTTAGCGGGTATCCTCGCTCGCGCGGGTTTGTAACCCGTGCATGTAATAAATAAAAGGATTATTGGAATAGTGGCGCACGGGTTACAAACCCGCGCGAGCGGTGATACAAAAACCTTATTCCTACCTTATTTAAATAACAAAACAACCTCAGTAACTACGGTAATCTCCACAGTACAAAAACCTTATTACCTTATTTATATTATTCCGCAATC
>JAISRS010000149.1 GCA_031273485.1 Prevotellaceae bacterium | reverse complement strand
TTTTGGGCGCGATTCACCTTCAATCTGTCCACATCAATATCCGCGATAACGAGCTGTTCGCTAAAGGAAAAACGTTCGGCTTCGTTCAGTATTGCGCCGTTTTCCGCAATTATTGCATTGCCGGAAAACACAATATCCGTAGTCGATTCCCCCCAACCCGAACCTGAATAAATATATCCCGCCATACATTTTGCCGACTGTTGCATTATTAATTCTTTTCTATAGATATGTTTACCAATCAATTCATTGCTTGCCGAAAGATTGAATACAAGATGCGCACCCGCCGGGCAATGTCCCGAACTTGGGGGGGTGGGCGCCCATAAATCTTCGCATATTTCTATGGAAAATTTCACTTTATCGTTTCCAAAAATAAGTTTGGAAGTAAATGGGTAGTAGTTGTTTCCCGACGAGGGATTTTGTCCTGAGACTACAAATTCGATTTTTCGGCGTTCGACGTCAATTTCGTCACTTTTATCAATTGTTAAATCCTCATTTACAATGGAAGATTCCGGTTTAGAAATCCTGTCTGCCTCGCAGAATTGACTTTCTATGGGTTTCTTTGATATACCGTCGCTATAGTCCTCCGTATTTAAATAAAGTTCTTTATTTACAGCATCTTTAGCCGAAGAAAACCATCTTTTTTCATAAAATTCGTAATAATTAGGCAAATATGTTTTTGGGACAAATCCCAATATTTTCCCTTTTGCGAATACCGCCGCAACGTTAAACAGTTTATCGTTCAACACTAACGGTAAGCCTACTATGCAGATTATGTTTAATGTTGAGGTATTTTCGACCAAATTTACCAATGATTTTTTGGCGCTTTCCAGCAAAGTTTTCTGAAAAAACAAATCGGCGCAGGTATATGCGCTTATCGACAGTTCAGGGAAACAGATTATTTCCACTCCCTTAGAGTCTGCCTGTTCGATTATTTTTTGAATTTTGAAGGAGTTAAATTCGCAGTCTGCAACTTTTACTTCCGGAATTGCCGAAGCAACTTTTATAAATCCGTGATTCATATAGAATTATTGTGTGTTATTATATTTTGAATTACATCTTTGCCAATGGCGCATTTTAAACATTTTCGTTTGGAACAATATTCCGCACTAAGATGCAATAATGCTTGACTTTCAAGGGCGTTACATGGTTTAATGCCATATCTTTGCCATTCGTCAACGGCGGAATTTGATTCGGCGCCTGCGATTTCCAGAAAATGTATGGCTTTTTCTCTCAACCTGTCGTCGTCTTTATAAACGGAATATGCAAAAAACATTGGGGACAGTACATTGACAATCAAAATATCAATGGTTGTTTTGCCGAGTTTTTTAGGGCGCGCGGGCGAGATTTTTCCAAAAACATAATGATTTTCCCAGTATTCGGATGCAGTGACGTCAAAAAATTCATATACTTCATTTATATCGTCCAAACGGATAAGCGTTTCCCACAGATTTTGATATTTGTGAAATAAGGCGGCTATCTGAGCGATACGTACAGTGGGGAAATTTCCCGGTCGCAGTTTTGCGTACTTCCACAGAGTTTTATCCATCCGGACGAGGTTATGTTTATTTTGCAAAAACTCATATTCCGATTTCAAATTTCGGGAATATTCATCTTCGGTTTCGGAACCGAGAAATCCCGCCTGACCAAACAACAGCGCTTCAAGCAACGGAAGCGAATGATGATATTTTCTCAAAATCTGTGCGGATATGCTTCGCGCCAACATTTCAAACGGAAGCGCATTTGTTTTAAACCCGAAATGTTTGAACAGAACATGATGAAATATTTCTTCTATATCATTGTATGTGACGTCAATCAGGGAGTTTATTTCTTCTGTTTTTCGTTCCAGTCTTTCGGTGGCAAGTCGCTGTAGCCAGAATTTTATTTTAAAAGCATCCACACCGGAAATATAGTTTGCACACGGAATATGATGTTTCGATTCGCAAAGTTCTTCATATCGCTGTTTAAATGTTTCGGGATAAGTTATTTCCAAAGCCGGAAGCGCCTCGCCTCCCGCACGTTCTATAACAGTGTCGTTTTTCTCCACAACGTGGAGTATCACATTATTATATGCTTTATCGTTCTGATGTCCGTGATGAATCCAGTCCGACGATTTTTTATGAACTTCCACCGTTCCCGCCCAGACGGTATCGCCTATTTTGATTTTTGCATCATAAAAATCCGGACCCGAATTTTTATTTTGAATACCGACAGAAATCACCTGTACTTCTTCTCCCGAATCGGTTTTAAGGTTGGAAATGTCGTATAATCTAAATTTCCAGATAAACTGTAGAAAATCTTCATTCATTTTTTAAATTCAAAAGCCCAAAGTTAATTGATTTGTTGGAAATCTGATGATATCGCCGTAAAAATGATGTATTCCAAAATGTGGTTTTTTAAATTGTTGGCTTTTAAACGCAAGTATCTCAAAGAATTTACAGTTATTGTTTCTACTTTTTTATTTCTACCTCGTATCTTTTAAAAAATATATGTCTTTGCAGCCGGATTTAAAATTATAGTAATAATATTATGAAAAAAGGCAGAGTATTAATTTCATTTGATTACGCATTGAAACCCCGCTCGCGCGGATTTGTAATCCGTGCGTGTAAAATCTCCACTCCCGCTTTAATCCGTGCGTGTTAGATAATAGTGGCGCACGGGTTCCCGCTCGCGCGGATTTGTAATCCGTGCGTGTAAAATCCCCACATCCGCTCTAATCCGTGCGTGTTATTAGATAATAGTGGCCCCGCTCGCGCGGATTTGTAATCCGTGCGTGTAAAATCCCCACATACGTTCTAATCCGTGCGTGTTATTAGATAATAGTGGCGCACGGGTTATAAACCCACGCGAGCGGGAGGGGGGATAATAGTGGCGCACGGGTTACAAACCCGCGCGAGCGGGAACAGAGAGGTCACCAAGCAGCCCGAAGGGCTTAATTTTCATAACCGCAGGTCATCGACCTGCGGAAGAGCCCTCTCACACCACTGCCTGAAAGGCAGGACTAATTTTCATTTTTTCAATTTGCGTGTCAGTCCTGCCTTTCAGGCAGTTGTTGGATAGGTTACTTCCGCAGGTCGATGACCTGCGGTTATGAAAATCAAGCCCTTCGGGCTATCGCCCCGCTCGCGCGGATTTGTAATCCGTGCGTGTAAAATCCCCACTCCCGCTCTAATCCGTGCGTGTTATTAGATAATAGTGGCGCACGGGTTATAAACCCGCGCGAGCGGGAGGGGTAGCGCACGGGTTACAAACCCGCGCGAGCGAGAGGGGTGGCGCACGGGTTATAAACCCGCGCGAGCGGGAGGGGTGGCGCACGGGTTACAAACCCGCGCGAGCGAGAGGGGTGGCGCACGGGTTACAAACCCGCGCGAGCGGGGGAAAAAATCGGAACTGTTGATTAAATTTTGACGGTTGTAACTTTTTTTATATAATTTCGTTTAACTGACAAAACGGAAATATAAATTAACAAAATATAAATTAATAAAATATAACGTGTCGCCGGAAGAATATAACAAATGTGTGGATAATTATGCGGATGGATTATATCGGTTTGCATTAAAAATAATGAATGATATGGATATGGCTAAAGATATTGTACAGGAATCATTTGAGAGATTGTGGATGCACCGAAAAACTATAGAGATGCAAAAATCCAAATCGTATATTTTCACAGTAGCGCATAATCTGATGATGGATAAAAAACGAAAATATAAACTGTTTGAAAAATATTCGCACGAAACATTCGACAATACATACGAACATCAATATTCCGATTTGAACGAATTGTTGCACCGTGCAATAGAACGTTTACCGGACGTGCAAAAATCCGTTTTGCTTTTACGTGATTATGAAGGATATTCATACGGAGAAATAGAAAATATCACCGGTCTTACCCTTGCTCAGGTGAAAATTTATATCTACAGAGCAAGGCTTCAGATGAGACAGTATATAAAAAGTATTGACGCAGTTATTTAAAAAATGATATTATGAACGAAGAAATATATAACATGAACGAAGAAATATATAGCATGGACGATTTCCCGAAATTAATTCCGGACAAAAATATTTGTTTTGACTTAAAGGATGAATTAAAACGCTCCCGGGAAGTTAACTTTGAGTGCAGCGAACAGGAATTTAATTGTTTGCGCGCCGCGGAAGACGACATTAAGAATATACACGACGATGCTCTGATTGAAGAATATAAAAGGCTGAGATTAGCGCCGGACACTACGCTTGTGATGCCCGATAAACATCTGTTGAAACATAAAAAATCTCAACCATTACTGTTCTGGAGTTCTGTTGCCGCCGTTGCCGCCGCCGTTGCATTTATGCTGATTATCACCAATAAATCCAAAACCGGTTTACCCGTTAAGGTTGTCGATCAAACGGAAATTTCGGACATTGTATCGGGATTTGATGTTGAATCTACAATAACAAATGAAACGGAAAACGCGCAAACTCCCGAAACAGCGGTGGAACATATCTCTACAAAGACCGACAAGACCGACAAGAAAGGTAAAAAACCGGCAATAAAAAGTAAGAATACAAAAATCATTGAATCCAAAGTTCCCGAATTGAAACAGAGAACTGCAATGCAACAACCACCTGTTACGCAGTCGGAAATACCGGTTGGGACGCAAACAGCGCAAACCGAAGCAAATATTACACAATATCCCGAAACGTTTCACGAAAACAGGAGAGAAAATCCGAAATTGGAAAGAATCGTTGCAAACGCCATTACTGTCGAAAATAATTATCGCATGAACGTGGTTTTTGTCTATGAACGTGAATCTGACCGTGATTCCAATGTCCCAAAACCTGTGTATAAGGTAATAAACGGGATTGCACACCTTATGGAAAATTCTCATACCGTGCAAAATATCAAATTATTTGCAACAAATGTCAGCGAGGCGCGCCAAAATATGTCCGGCATTTTGGAAGGATTTAAATTAACCGACGTTTTAGGCGAATTAACTTCCGATATTAATACTAATAAGTATTTTGAAGAATGGATAAGCAAACACAAAGATGTTGCTTTTGAAATACATCCGAATGATTCCGACGAAAGTTCGGTGCAGGAAATATACGATGCAAACGGTAATCTGATAAAAGCAATATTTGTAACCAATAAACCGGTTAAATACAAAAATAAAACCCGAATATTAAATAAATTAAATAATAAGTAGTAACTAATTAAAATGATTCTATTATGAAACAAGCATTAACCTTTGGTGAATTTAAAACAATGCACCATTTCTCAAAACAAAGTATTTTGAATTTTTCTAAACTCGGATATTTTCTGTTTTTTGTCTTTTTGAGTTCTTTGTCCCTGCCCTTAATGGCGACAAATGACACTGTTATCGTTTCCGAAATCAGGACGAAAGAGAATAAAAACAAGAAAAATGTCTATGTCTTCAAGGGAGTACACCTGCAAGGGGATTGGAAAACAGGTAAGACAAGTAAGAAGTATTATGCCAACATGTTTTTGGATTTCGGATACAACAGATTGGATAAACATAACATGTTCACAGGCAATGGGGATGAAAGCGCCGGCAGTTTTCCGAAATTAAGAAACGATAAATCGACCTCATTTGCAATATACCTGATGTCGGGGAGAAAAATCGCCGGTGATCTTTCGATAATGTCGGGCATAGGTTTCGACTGGGTAAATTACCGGTTCAGCGGCAATTACACAATCCGGGAGGTTAACGACCAGTTTGCCGTCCTGCCGGTTGAAGATGTTTTTGGGGATTTTCACTCATTAAAGAAAACTAAATTTATGGCTACATACCTCAATGTTCCGCTGCTTTTAAGGCTGAATTTTCACAAATTTTTTATCGCTGCCGGAGTAACAGGCGGTTTAAATGTCGGCAGTCACACAACAGTAGTATATACCAACATTCACCAGCATAAGAATAAATCCAAAAACTATGACGTCAACGTCGCTACATTCCGATACGGCTACACCGTTCGTGCAGGATTAAGATGCGGGATTTCGATGTTTACGCACTACTTTGTTAGTCCGCTTTTTCCAAAAGACGAAGGACCTCTGATTTATCCGTTTACAATAGGTCTGTCCCTAAAATTGTGACAGGATTGAAAATAAACCGCCAATCGACACACAAAAACAGATTGGAGGTTCAATAGAACAATGTTTCTAATTTAATTTGACAGTTATAAAGAAAAAGACAGGCTGTATTTTATATAGCCTGTCTTTTATGAATTATGAATTATGAATTATGAATTTAATTCGTATCCGCCTCATTTTTTATTGAGCTTTTTTTCGAGTTCTTTTTGTTTCTTTTCCAATGCTTTTTGTTTATCGGCAGCTTTTTTGTCGGCGGCTTTTTGTTTGTCTGCTTCTTTTTTCAGTTTGTCTTTTTCTTTTTTGTCGGCGAGTTTTTGTTTAGCTGCGGCTTTTTTCTCATCGTTTTTCGATTTCTCGGCGGCTTTTTTTGCAGCGATTTTAGCTTTTGCTTCTTCTTTTTCCATTTTAGCTTTATCCGCCTTCATTAATTTTTCGGATTCCTGTTTGGCTTTTAATTCCGCATTAGCCTTTTTCGCTATGAATGCATTATTTTTAGAGATATAAGCAGTTATTTCTGCTTTATCTTTACTCATAAAGTTTTTTTGGTACAGCGAAAATTCTTCCTGAGAAAGCGCTACCTTCAGCATGTCATTACGTTCTTGATCAATATAATTGATCAGTTTTGCGTAATCTGCCGTTCCTTGGGCCAGATCTTTTATTCGTTTATCTGTTTGAGAAAGGACATTATACACAGACTGTTTTTTTGTCTCGTCAAGTTTTAGACGAGTGGCTACCAACTCTGTTTTTTCTGCTATTAAATCCTTTTCCGTAGTTGCGTTTTGAGCTTGTATTTGTACACTCAAAAACAATAAAAAACTAATTACTATAACATTAAATCTCATTTTTTATAAATTTAGCTATTAAATTATTTAAACTATCGGCGCAAAGTTAAAACTTTATTATGAAATAATATCAATTTTTATTTTTTTTCTGCAATTTTTTAATCGTGTATATTTCACTGCGTCGAACCGAGGTTGCAAATTTCAATGTGATTTTATCGTCATCCTTTTTGCAAAAAAAATTAGGTCATGGATTAGAATAGCTGTAACCATTGGAGAATCTTCGGCAAATCTTCGGCAATCTTCGGCAATCTTCGGCAATCTTCGGCAATCTTCGGCAATCTTCGGCAATCTTCGGCAATCTTCGGCAACTTCGGCAACTTTGGCAAAACTTCGGCAACTTCGGCAAAACTTCGGCAATCTTCGGCAATCTTCGGCAATCTATTCTTTCAATCCAGTATGTATTTTGCAATATTTGTTTCGCCAACTTTTTTAAATATCTGCATACTCTGTTAAACAGGCTTTTCGGGTTCCGCCTTTTTATCCCCGTAATTCGTAATTCGTAATTCATGGAAACACCGTCAGTGTTGCAGTTTGTGTGCTGTTGGCATTCAGCCACGAATCTATATTTTTCCACAGGCTGCCGCCGCCGCCCGCAAGATTATTGAGTCTGTCGGTATTGAGTGTTTTGCCGGATGCGGCGGCGGATATTCCGCACAGCATGTTTTGCGAATAGGTTATCGGAAATTCCAACAGCGGATTTGACGCGGCTCGCGGATTGAGTGTCAGCCTTTGTGTTATGATTGCCGTAAACGGCGCCTGTACCTCAAACTGTTTTTTCCACGGCAACGTTATGTTTTTTTCCGTTATCATTTCGCCTTCGGCGTTTTTATAGGTAACCGTTACCAAAAACACCTTACTGAAATCATCGTCCCGCGTGCC
>JAISRS010000072.1 GCA_031273485.1 Prevotellaceae bacterium | reverse complement strand
CAATTATCTATTAATAAAAGTACTAAGTTCCTATAAAAAGTCGCAATAAACCTCCGTTGCTCATCAAGAACAGCTATTCCTACTCTTTCTTAATCAAATGCCTCAACTCCGGATCATGTTCAATCCTATCCAATTCATTGGCAACAATCTGTTTCACATCCTGTTTCACCTGATTGTAGTTCCGTTCGATTTCCGCCTGCATGTCGTCGTTGCCGTTTTCGTCCCGAAAATCAACGATGTCGGGAATTTTTTTTGCAGGCTTTTGTTCCGCGGGATACAGCTTCGTTATCGACCACAATCAGGTTATCCAGTCTGCAAAAGTAACCGGAAGATAACAATATATGAAGGATATGTGTGATACCGGCAGTGTTTAGCATTCAAATGGCAGTGATTGGTGCCGAACTTTGAGCCGCAATTATTGAATTTGGATAATTGTATGAAAAACTGTATCTTTACGCCTCAATTATTTTGAAATGAACTGGATAAAACAGGCAATTAAATATTTGGAAAACAGTCTATGCCCAATTCCTGTCGAATTGAATGAGATAGACTGGAAAAGCGAATTGTCGTCAAAAACGGATAGATTAGCTCAACATTTGTGTGCCTTTGCAAATCAGGAAGGTGGCGGATTTCTTGTTTACGGAGTGAATGACGATACAACAATGTTTTCTGTCAGTAAGGAACAGGCGGATGAAATTATCAGGAAATTAGGAAATATAGCTCGTAATAATTTGATGCAACCGCTTATTCTTGAACATGCGACTGTGGATTTTAATGGAAATTCATTGTTATTCATACATATACCGGAGAATGTTGAAAAGCCTGCATATATTCGAGGCGGAACAATTTATGACAGTTACAGTCGTTCTGTGGGACAAACAGTTAAGATGAATCATCAGGAAGTAAAACAACTGATAGCCGAATCGCAGGGTTTATTGTTTCACGAACAAACGGCATTGTCAAATGCAACAACCGATGAAGTTTTGCGTCTGCTGGATTATAATTGTTATTTTCGACTGACAAATCGCAATGTGCCTGAAAGTAAAACAGCAATTCTTGAAGCATTGACCAACGAAAAATTTGTTACAGGGCAGGGAGAGAATTGGAAAATCACCAATCTTGGCGCACTGCTGTTTGCTCATGATTTGGCAAAGTTCAAAAGATTGGAATTTAAAACATTACGCATTATTTTGTATAAAGATAAAAATCGGCTTGAAGCCCATCCCGAATTGAATTTTAAAGAAGGATATGCCTGTGGTTTTGAGCATTTTATTCAATTTATTATGGAAAGGACTTCCGTTGAAGTCATTGACAAAGCATTACGGGTAACAGAAAAATCATATCCTGAACGCTCCGTAAGAGAAATACTCGCTAATGCATTGATACATCAAAATTTGTGGCAAAACGGAATGTATGTAATGGTTGAGATTTTTTCTGACCGCATGGAAATAACCAATCCGGGCATACCGTTAGTAGATGTCATCCGTTTTATTGATACGCCTCCCCAATCAAGGAATGAAAAAATCGCCATACTGATGCGCCTGTTTGAAATATGCGAACAAAGAGGCAGTGGTATCGACCGTGCTGTCAAGGCAATAGAAGATGCTTTGCTTCCTGCTCCCGAATTTATTAAAGGAGATAACTATACAAAAGTTTTTATTTATTCGAAAAAAACTTTTTCACAAATGACCAAAGAAGATAGAATCCGCGCCTGTTATCAGCACTGCTGTCTGAAATATATGGAAAAAGCGCAAATGACTAATCAGAGTTTTCGTGAGCGGATGGGCATTGAGGAAGAAAATGCGTCAATGGTTTCGAGGATTATTAAAGATGCGGTAAATAGTGGCTTGATAAAAGGATTTAATCCTGACAGCACATCCAAAAAACATGCAAAATATATCCCGTTTTGGGCATAATTTCTTATTTGACCGGAATATCTCTTTTATAGTATCATTTGACTGTAAATTGCTGATAATAAAAGTATTTTTTATTTGACTGTTATTTGACTGAGAAAACATCTTTCGTATCGTTTATCCTGTTAAACTGCATATAATCAGGAAAATGTTTATTTGACTGTTATTTGACTGAATTATGAAAACCCACTGTGCTATTGAAATTGTCGTTACCTAACTAAATAACTCGGTATAAAATGCAGATTTTAAACATTGTGATGAAATAAATCCGGTTAATTGTGTGAAAGTGGTCTTTTCCGTTTTTTTTCCGTTTCATCTTTCGGATGAAGGCTTCTTCTTCGGGATTTTCGACTTGTGCTTCGGGAGAAAAAATGTCGAATAAACCTCCCAATCCCGCGTCGTTTTCCTTTTCCTTATATGAGTTATCGAACGGTTCAAACGTTTGTCCGGCATCCTGTTTCGGAGAGTTTTCCGGCTCCTGTCCCTTGCCGGTAAATACATCGTTAAACACGTTTGCGGAAAATTCTTTACCCAGACGCGAGCCGTTGAATACGCATTTCTGTTCGTGGTCGATAAATGTTGCGCCGTAAATCCGTCCTTCGTTATTAGTGCGGAACAATGCACTGATGCCCTGTTTTGCCAGCGCTTTTTCAAAGTCCGGACGGGTTTTGCAGGTATGCATGGCGGCGGCAATGACCTTTTTACTCCGCTCTTTCAATCCTTTGTTTTTGATTATTTCAACGGATTTTTCAATGTGTTTTTGCAAAGCGTCATAACCGACGCTTTTCCCAAACAGGGAAGATTTGAACGGATGTCCCGCCTTTTCACCTTTGCTGTCCAGTGCCGAATAAACAATCCCGCTGTAAGGTTTTCCTTTTGCCTCGCCCCGCACTTCTTCCATACTTATATTATACAGGGACAGCAGGGCGTTATATTCCTTCAAACTTTGGAAATGCCATGACTGGGCTATAGGGCGGATAACATTCGCTATCTGATGTTTTACGTAGCCGTCATCATATTTTACAGGCTTCAACGGTAAACCGTCCTGCCGTTTCTTTTATCATATTATTTTGATTTTAACGGTTATTGAAAAAGCCCACTGTTTTTTGTGTGAACACTCGCCGTCTTTTTATCTGCTGTTGTAAGCCTGTTATCGAATATCTTCTGAAAAATGCCGACTTCGGAGGCATTTTCTCCCCCTGGCATGAAGCATGGGGGCAAGTGATTTTCAGGTACTGAAAATGTTTTGAGGTACTCAAAACACAACTTGCCATGTGCCGATGCACATAAATCCGCTTTGCGGATTGGATATTAGTTTTATTGACTTTCGGGTTAGCTTGATTGACTTTTATATTAGCCCGACTGACTTTTGCGTTGTCCCGACTGACGTTTATGTTAATCGAATGGACTGTTACGTTATTTCGATTGATTTTCAGACAAATCATTTGTCCCGATTGAGCTTTCCGTATCATAATACCGACTTTAAAATTCGTCATAATTCTTCTTTTGAAATCCGGCACAAAGGTACGGGTGTTTTTCGGATAATTTTCAAACGGTTAAGCG
>JAISRS010000060.1 GCA_031273485.1 Prevotellaceae bacterium | reverse complement strand
CAATCTTTCAACTATATTTTCTGCGTCTGTACCAGAGGAATATTATTCCGCAGACTATAACAACAACTACAGGCAAAACAGTATTGATGGCAACGATTTTATTGTGATTTTTTGCTACTTTGGAATTATCGAGCAATCTCATTTTAAAAGTTCTGTTTTTGACGTCCATCAAACTGTTTTCGTCGGTTAAATAATTGATGATATTCATCACAAAATCCTTATTGCCGTAAGTATTATTAGTATTTCTGTCGAAGCCTAAGGGTAGCGGTTCAATGTTAATCCCCGACCTTCTCACCTCGTTGCGGATAATATCTCCGTCGGAAACTACAATCATTTTGGTTTTTTGACTTTTCGACTTGAAGGCAAATTGCGAATCGTTCACATATTGAGAAATCAATCTATTGCGGAAAGGCGATACAAATTCGCCTTCGAGCAAAACGGCTACAGGCAAATATGATTGATTGAAAACCCTTTGAGTTATCTTTTCTTCGATTTGCGACAGACTTATGACCATGGGGGCATTGGAAACCTTAGCCTTGTCGGACGAATACAATAAATAT
This sequence comes from Prevotellaceae bacterium, assembly GCA_031273485.1. Taxonomy (GTDB): domain Bacteria; phylum Bacteroidota; class Bacteroidia; order Bacteroidales; family UBA932; genus JAIRLF01. Next base: position 6,919 of record JAISRS010000060.1, on the reverse strand, counting down.
GTCTTTTTTATCTCCGGATTATTCCCTACGGTATCTATAACTCCCGGATACTGAGCCTTTACAAGATTCACACCCTTAGTGATAGGATTATCCGACGGAGTCCACAGCAGAGGGAAATATGTCCAGGGAACCAAACGGAATCCGCCCGACATGTCGGGCGTAGTGAGCCGGATTTGTATCCGGGCGCATTGTAAATCCTGCAAAACATTATGATTTATCCTCACTCCATAATTAAACAGCTGATCGTTAAGATTATGTTCACAAACAAAACCCATTGTCATTATTCCCCTCGAAAGACTGTCTTCGTGAACATGTACCGCATCAACGAACCATGCCGTTCGTCCTCCGTTCATAATATACTGATCTAAAACAAACTTGTCCGCCTCCAACCACCGTTCCATAGGTTTGGCAATCACCACCGCTTTATATTCGTCGAGAATACCCGGAATGGCGTCAATACTCAATCGTTCAACGTCATAATAGCTGCTCAAGTGCATAAATATACCATCTAAACTGTAATCGTCGAGTTCTCCGTGACCTTCAACAAAAGCAATTTTATCTTTGGAAGTTCTGCTGATTTTTTGGATTGCGTTTATCAGTTCATACTCTAAATTCTGAAGTGCAAAATTCAGATTAGCCTCGTCGGTTGCCGACATCTGATTCTGTTGTATGAAATTCACAGCAAGTTCCTTACCCTTGTAATTCACCAATGCTCCCGGAAAAATAAGCCTTTGCGAAGCGCCTCCTTCCAAATCATTTTCAAATATGGTTAGAGGCGAAAGACCCTTTCCCGCCAAATCTCTGTAAACCGCATCCCGTTTTTCGTCGGTACCCTCCGAAGGATTCCGGAACTCATATTGTATGTTTTTCCCTCCGGGATATTGTTTCAATTCGTCCAATTTTTCCCTTACCGACGTTCTAAGTTTTTTCATCTTAACAGGCATTTCTCCATCAAGATAGATGCGGACAAAAATTATATCATCAAGATTTTTTATAATCTTCTTACTTGGTTCGGCAATGGTATATCGCCGGTCTTCGGTGAGGTCAATCCGTAAATTTAACAGACTGACGAGGCTATTCAACAGGAAAAGAGCCGATAATAACAATAAAAACGATAAAATATTTTTCTTTTTTAATGACATGATACAAATCAGATTTATGAAAACTATTAATTAACAATCAATAAAATACATCTTTCAATTCAACATTTTTTTTGCCTTTTCGATGCCTTCGCAAAGTTTGTCTATTTCATTTTTAGTATTATAGAATGTCCACGAGGCACGAATCACTCCCGTTATTCCATAATGATGAATTGCAGGGTCGGCGCACAAACGCCCCGTCCGGACGGCGATACCCATTTTATCCAGTATCTCTCCCATATCCGAATGATGCGCTCCGCCTACAAGAAAAGAAGCTATGCCTACTTTCTGTTTCGATGTTCCGTAAATTGTGATTTCGGGTATTTGCGCAATATTTTTCAGCGCATAATCCGTTAAATCCCTTTCGTAGGAATGAATATCGTCAAGACCTTTATTTGACAGATAATTCAGAGCTTCGGCAAGCGCAATGGCTCCGGTGTAATTAGACGTTCCGGCTTCGAATTTAAGAGGCAATTCGGCGTATGTGGTTTTGGCAAAACTAACGTTTTTCACCATGTCGCCCCCTCCCTGCCAGGGAGGAAGCTGTTCCAGCAAAGATTCCTTTCCGTACAATACGCCTGTTCCGGTTGGTCCGTATGCTTTGTGACCCGAAAAAACATAAAAATCAATATCCGCAAGCCGAACATCCGTTTTTAAATGCTGTATCCCCTGCGCTCCGTCCACCAACACATAAACGCCTTTGCTGTGAGTCTTTTCCACTATTTTATCCAAAGGATTTACAGTACCCAAAACATTGGATGCCTGAGCCACGCACAACAATCGTGTGCGCTCGGTCAGGAGTTCGTCCAGCAAATCCAATCTCAACTCGCCGCTGTCGTCAAACGGAAGAACCTTCAATACGGCGCCTTTCCTGTTGCACATCAATTGCCATGGCACAATATTGGAATGATGCTCCGATTCGCAAACCACAATTTCATCGCCCTTATTCACAAACTTTTCGCCAAACGAAAAAGCAATCATATTTATTCCTGCGGTTGTGCCTGAAGTAAATACGATTTCATGCGTATATTTTGCATTAATAAACTCGCGCACAGTATTTCGCGCACGCTCGTATTCTTCGGTGCAAATAGCGGCTAACTTGCTCGTTGACCTGTGAATATTTGAATTATAAAGGCTGTAAACTTCCTTGATTTTGGAAATCACCGCCAACGGTTTTTGAGATGTTGCGGCATTATCCAGATATATCAATTGACGCCCATATATTTGTTGGTTTAAAACAGGAAAATCGGCGCGTACAGTTTCGATATCAAACATTATTATTATTATTTAAAATTAAATTTTCCATCACCACAGGAAAATATTTATATTCCAGTTCATGTATCTTTCCGGCAAGAGTTTCGGGAGTATCCGTTTCGCAGACCCGACAAACGGATTGAAAAATTATATCACCCCTGTCATATTCCTCGTTCACATAGTGGATTGTGATTCCGGATTCTTTCTCTTTTGCCTCTATCACAGCCCTGTGCACATTCATGCCATACATCCCCTTGCCCCCATATTTCGGCAACAGGGCAGGATGAATATTCACTATCTTTTTTGGGAAAGATTTTAGAATATTTGAAGGAATTAACCAAAGAAAACCTGCCAAAATAATCCAATTTATATTTTCTTTCAGCAAATAATCTACAATAATATCAGAAGCATAAAACTCCTCTTTATCAAATACTTTAACAGGTACGCCCAGGCTTTTTGCACGTTCCGTTACTCCGGCGTTTTTTCTATTTGTCAATAAAATCCTTACCTTTGCGCCGGTCATTTGCAAAAAATGCTCAATAAGACGTTGGGCGTTTGTTCCTGACCCTGATGCGAAAATAGCTATATTGTTCATTGTAAATGAAATTTATTTATAATTTGCAAAAGTAAAACAAATTTTAGTATTTTTGCACACTTAAATTTAGATATCTATATAAAAAAATTGAATATAGATTGTTAAAAATATTTATTAATTAAAAAAATTAAAAAATTATGGCAGATGTTGCAACACAAGTTAAGTCGATTATTGTAGAAAAATTGGCGGTTGATGAAAATGAAGTAACTCCAACAGCGAGTTTCACAAACGATTTAGGTGCAGATTCTTTAGACACTGTTGAGTTAATTATGGAGTTTGAAAAAGAATTCGGAGTAACCATCCCTGACGATGAGGCTGAAAAAATCAGCACCGTGGGCGATGCAATTGCGTATATCGAAAATCAACTCGGTTAATTGACAGGAAAATCACAAGTGTAATCTTAAATTAATTAAAAATTTGGTGTTTTTATGTACAAAAGAGTAGTTATTACTGGAATAGGAGCGTTAACTCCAATAGGAAATACTGTTAAGGAATTTTCCGACAATTTATTTGCAGGGAAAAGCGGAGCGGGACCTATCACTTATTTCGATACAACTAAGTTTAAGACCAAATTCGCTTGTGAGGTTAAAGGCTTTGATGTTGCGAATTATCCCACCCTTTTCGACCGCAAAGAAATAAGAAAACACGACATGTACTCCCTCTTTGCAATGGTAGCGTCGGAAGAAGCAGTGATAGATTCCGGTCTGGATTTTAAATCAATAGATCCAAATTCGGCAGGAGTTGTTTGGGCTTCGGGGATTGGAGGTATTCGCACATTCTTTGATGAAGTAAAGGGCTACGTCTTAGGAGATAACACTCCGAGATTCAGCCCTTTTTTTGTCCCTAAAATGATTTCGGACATCGCAGCAGGATATATTTCTATCCGCCACGGTCTTAGAGGACCCAATTATGGAACAGTATCCGCCTGCGCTTCTTCCAACAACGCAATTATCGACGGATTTAACCTCATACGCATGGGTACGGTGAACATTATGGTTGTCGGCGGTTCCGAATCGGCAATCAACGAAGCCGGAGTAGGCGGCTTTAACGCCGCTCAAGCCCTCTCTACACGCAACGACGATTACCTGACGGCATCCCGTCCGTTTGACAAAAATCGCGACGGATTTGTTATAGGCGAAGGCGCAGGCGGTCTTATTCTTGAAGAATACGAACATGCAAAGGCTCGAGGAGCCAAAATATACGCCGAAATAGCCGGAGGAGGAATGTCCGGCGACGCTTATCACATCACAGCTCCTCATCCCGAAGGTCTGGGCGCTATTGCGGTGATGGAAACAGCAATAAAAAGCTCCGGATTGTCGTTAGAAGATGTTGATTATATTAATGTTCACGGAACTTCAACTCCGCTCGGCGACCTTGTGGAACTAAACGCGGTGAAAAAAGTTTTTGGAGAACATGCCTATAAACTTAGCATCAGTTCTACAAAATCCATGACAGGCCACCTCCTGGGAGCAGCAGGTGCAATTGAAACAATATCATGTATATTGGCTATTCAAAAAGGACTTATTCCGCCAACAATAAATTTCCACGAAAAAGATGAACAGATAGATTATAATCTGAATCTGACATTGAATAATGCGCAGGAAAAAGAAGTTAAAGTGGCATTGAATAATGTGTTCGGCTTTGGAGGACATAATGCATCCGTTTTACTGAAAAAAATATAAATTGTGTTTTTAGCCGCAATTCGCCGAAAAATAAAATTCCTGACGTCGAAAGATGTGGAACGGGAACTACGCGAAAATCTAAAAAAACTTTTAGGAACGCTCCCCGGAAACACAGCTTATTATAAATGCGCGTTTACTCACCGTTCGGCTATCCGTAACAAGCAAACCGAGCAACATAATGAACGTCTTGAATATTTGGGCGACGCTCTTCTTGGAGCTATTGTGGCTGATTATTTATATAAAAAATATCCGACTCACGAGGAAGGCAAATTAACCAAAATGCGCTCAAAATTAGTTAATCGCGTTACCTTGCTGAAAGTAGGAAAGGAATTTCAACTGGATAAATTCCTCGTTACACACATAAACGTGGAAATCGAAGGAAAATACATCCTGAGTAATGCCGTTGAAGCCCTCGTAGGCGCTGTGTATCTTGACTTGGGATACAGATATACAAAATATTTTGTCCTGAACATTTTATTAAAAGATTTATTGACAAAAGACATCGAACATCTTGAATATGACTTTAAAAGTAAAATTTTAGAGTGGGGACAAAAACATAAACAGCTTATCTCCTTTGTATCAAAACAAGACGATAATAACAATCTTGTATTCTCGTCGGATATATTAATCGACGGCATAGTAACCGGCACCGGAACAGGTTATTCAAAAAAAGAAGCAGAACAAAATGCCTCCAAAAGCGTCTGGCAAAAGTGGGGAGAACAAAATTGACTGTTTCTTCAAAAATCATAAACCGTAAACGAGATTCACCAAACTCCATGTTTTCTCTGTGATTCTCTGTAAATTGTGTTCAGAGAAATCACAGAGATATACATATTATAGTTTGAGAATTTAAAAACTGAAATCAAAGATTTTAAAGATAAAAGGCTTAAAAATAAATAGTTTAAAACAATGAAAGGAATCATACTCGCCGGAGGCTCCGGCACAAGGCTTTATCCCATAACAAAAGGAGTATCAAAACAATTGCTGCCGATATACGATAAACCAATGGTGTATTACCCGATATCCGTCCTGATGCTGGCGGGAATAAAAGATATACTTATAATCTCAACTCCTCAGGATTTGCCCATGTTTGAACGGCTGCTTGGCGATGGCAGCGACTATGGAGCGAGTTTCACATACGCCGAACAACCCTCGCCCGACGGCTTGGCTCAGGCATTTATAATAGGTGAAAAATTTATAGGCGCCCACTCCGTTTGTCTGGTCTTGGGAGATAATATATTCTATGGTCAAAGTTTTTCCAAAATGTTGAACGACGCGGTGGATGTTGCCGAATCGCAAAATAAAGCCACAGTGTTTGGATATTATGTAAATGACCCTCAACGTTACGGGGTCGCGGAATTTGACAAGGACGGAAACGTGTTAAGCATAGAAGAAAAACCTCAAAATCCCAAATCCAACTACGCCGTTGTGGGACTGTACTTCTATCCTAATAAAGTAGTCGAAATCGCCAAAAATATCAAACCCTCCGCACGTGGAGAATTGGAGATAACAACAGTTAATCAGGAATTTTTGAAAGAACAAAACCTCAAAGTCAAATTATTGGGACGTGGATTTGCATGGTTGGATACAGGTACGCACGATTCGCTTTCCGAAGCAAGCACTTTTGTTGAAGTCATAGAAAAACGACAGGGACTGAAAATAGCCTGTCTCGAAGAAATCGCCTATAACCAAGGCTGGATAAACAAATCGCAGTTAACAAAACTCGCCGAACCAATGAAAAAAAATCCCTACGGACAGTATCTGCTGAATCTGATACGGGAGTAAAGTTGGCTAAATCTTATTTTGAGGTGCTATTGTTTCTGGCTGCACCGTAGCAATGACGGCTACGCCGAACGAAAAGGTCGTCAAGCAGCCCGAATGGCTATCGCTATGCCGAACGAAGGGAACTCCATACATAGCGTCTCAAAATAAGATTTAGCCGAAATCCGTAAAAAATCCGCAGGATTTAAATTCGTTCCATTCGCTTAATTCGGTGACAAAAAGCCCCCCTTATTCCCCCAAAGGGGGTGAATAGACGGGGCAATTAGTGAAAAAAAGAAAAATTCGTAGAAAATAGAGTTATCATATCAATAAAACAGCAAATTACCGTATCCGAATATCTTTCAAACAGGGTTGAAATATTGAGTTTTATACTGCGGAAGAAAAATTTTTTATGGGAAAAATTTAGTAATAATAAAATAATTCTTACCTTTGACCCCGATAATAATTTTAATACTGTGAATTATACA
>JAISRS010000007.1 GCA_031273485.1 Prevotellaceae bacterium | reverse complement strand
AGAGAACTAAGCCAAACACTTCCCATGTTTGTTTTTGCCGCAATGTCTACCGGATGTTATCCGACAGGGCAAAGATAATTATTTTTGTAATATTTCAAATATCTCTATCCTGAATTATTCATGCCCGCCAACTGAGTTGGTTTGATAGAGAGAAAGAAGCAAAGAAAATTTTCTCCGCATATGCTTGTTCATATCAAATAAGTGCATACATTTGTGTACACATTAAAAGGGCGATTATGAAAATTATAACAACCCGGGATATCCGGAACGGAACAAAGGCTATGTTTGAACTAGCTGAAAAGGAAAGAGTTGCAGTTAAAAGAGGCAAAAAATATGTCAACCTGATTGTAAGCAATGAACCTGATACAAAATTCGTGAGCGAGGAATGGATAAACGAGTTTATGTCTATCCCTATGGAATATCGTTGTAATCCCTTTGAATATAGCCCCTCTGGAGACTTATATTATGCAGACAAAAGGAACATCGAACATTTAGAAAAAGCCATCAAACAAGCCCGTTCCGGAAAAGTTAGTAAGCTGTCTAAGGAAGAACAAAGAGAACTTTTTAGTTTGTAATGATGATTAAGAATAAAATCGTTGTGAACACAGAAAAAAAAGAGTACGCAATAGAGTACACCGAACAATTTATTGAAGATATACAGACGCATAAAAAAGCGGGGCAAAAATCAGTTCTCATAAAAATTGATTCACTGATTGACGAACTGCGGGAACACCCCACCACCGGAACTGGAAACCCTGAAGCCTTAAAAGGCGACCGCCGGGGACAATGGTCTCGGCGCATCACGCAGAAGCACCGTCTAATTTATGAGATAAACGAAGAGGTAATAACGGTAGTTCTGCTTACCGCATGGAAGCACTATGGAGAAAAATAAAAACGTTGATTTCGGCTAACGACACTTTCCCTGCCAAGAAACCATATTTTTTATTCAGTCTACCGGATGTTATCCGACAGGGCAAAGATAATTATTTTTGTAATATTTCAAATATTTTCTTTTACGGCTGTGTATAGTAAATTGTGTTGCGAGCCGAGGCGGGCGATTTTGCCTGCTTGCTGAAGCTCAGACAAGTCTTTGATGGCCATGTACTTGGAGCATCCGTTCAGGCCGCAACAGATGGTGCTCGAGATGGTAGGTTTGCTGGCCAGATAGGCGAGGATGTTGTCTTTTCGCTTTGCTTCCGGATAACCTCTCAGGCGGCTGCCTTCGTCGGAGCGCCTAAACTTCATCTGTTTCAACTTGTCTTTCAACTCTTTAGAGCAACGGAAGACGACCTTGCCGAAGGCTATGGTTGAAGGGGTTATCTCCTTCTCCGTCGTTGCCTGCGTGCTTTTCAGGGACACATTAAACGTCCCCAAGCCCTCCAGTTCCACAATTTCTCCACGCGACAGATGCAGAACCAACTGGTGTTGGAAACTGGCCAACATGCCCTTTACGTCGGCTGACGAAAAAGAAGCAAACTCTGATATTTCGTCTATCATCTGGTCTATCCGTATCGTTTTTTGATTGACCAAACGGGGATGAAGGCGATCGTTTTTCGGACGTCCCGCTTTTTCCGGGTTCGGATTCCTGAATACATTGTAAATAGCTGCCATAGCATTACGTTTATTTATTTATTATGATGATTACTAAAAAACATCTAAGATTTTTCCTCCCGACATCTGCATGTTTCCTTCGTTTGACAGTTGTCGAACACGTGTTTGACAACTGTCGAATACGTGTTCGACAACTGTCAAACACGTGTCCGACAATTGTCGGACGAAACAAAGATACTGATGTTTTCCGGAAAAACACCTAATCATTTCGGGAAATAATGCTAATAGTCGCCGGATTGGCTGTTGTTTGTAGCCATTCACTCGATTATTGTCTGTATATTTGCCGCACGATTCATTACTTATAAATTTAATTCGCCATGAAAATCAATAGTTTAAGTGTTTTGTTTTTTTGTATCCTATGCACCGCCTGCGGGCACAATCAGAAAATTGAGGTTGAACGGTTGTCTTTAGCGCCTGTTGAGGTGGCTCATGACCTTGAATCGATGATGCCGGGACAGTTGTTGCTTTCAGATAATTATATTCTTTGGACAGACCCGTTTCATTCCGAAAAATTCATACATATATTAAATAGAACAACCGGAGAAGAAATAGGACAAATGCTGTCGAAAGGAAACGGGCCGGATGAATTGATTTCCCCTAATATATCGGTTCTCCCGGAAGATAAAATACTGGCATTCGACGTCAATATGAACAAAAAAATGCTCTTGTCTATCGAGAACGCCTTGCAGCAAAAAAATGAGATTTTGCAAAAACAAACCGGCGATTATGCAACCACCACTCGCATGATTTCCTTAGGGCAGCATGATTTTATTTCGTTTACGCCATCGAATCGTCAACCTTTTTTGTTTTTCAACGAACAAACCGACGATTCCCATCCGTTTGGCTCTCTTCCTGTGGAAGAAAACGTGAATAATGCGTATGACGTTTTCCAAGGTTCATTAGCTTGGCATCCTATACGCAAGTGCCTCGTTTATACAACATTCCGACTGCCGTACATGGCTGTTTACACGAAAAAACACAATCGTTTTGAAATAGAAAATACCCGTATGGAAAACAAGGATTATCAAATCATTGAAGGCAATTTCAAATACAATAATCCGGAACATGGAGCGCAAGAATTGACCTTGACGGCAGATTATATTGTCACCATTCAAAGGGACAGAACAGTAGACCAGACAGACGAGAATAGGGTAGGGCGTGATTTCACCAAACTGCCCCACACCGTATTTCTATACAACTATAAATTGCAGCTATTAAAAATCATTGATTTGGGAATTCCACTCCTCCGTTTAGCTTCCGACCCCACCCAAAACACCGTTTATGCCATAGGCATAAATCCTGATTTTACCTTGGTAAAGT
>JAISRS010000518.1 GCA_031273485.1 Prevotellaceae bacterium | reverse complement strand
ACTGCTTTTCGAGGTCTGAAATTTTAAAGCGTGAGTTTAAGTATGGTTTTTTGTTAGAAAAAAACCAGTCAAGTTCTTCGACTATCAGCAGATTCGAATACTTCTTACGCCCGACTTCGGAGATTTGTTTATTGCCGCCGTAAATGAAATATGCTACTGTCAATCCTAATAAGGATATAACTAACAATACGGAGAAAAATGCCTTACAGGGAAGCATAAACAAGGCAACCGACGATGAAACGACAATCGCTACCAACAGGACAATTGTAATTACCTTGCGTTTATTTTTCATCATTCCGTTTGGGGAATGACTGTTTTCTTTCTTCGTCTTTTCTTGATGCTTTGTCATAAAAAAATATTTTGGCAAAGATATGAATTTCTTGGAAACTGTCACCCGCGTACCGAAAATGGCTAAATCTTTTTTTGAGCAGCAGCCCCACCACTCCCCCATGGGGCTATATGTTAGAAACAAAAAAAATGTAAAAAAATTAGGTAGAATCAAAAAAAGCAGTACCTTTGCATTTCAAAGTACTTTTTTTTACTTTAATTTTATATGAATACAAAGAATAATAATCCGAAAAGGATAGAAAAAAACAGGGAAGAGGGCGAAGTTCTTGAAAATAATTCGACAACGTTCGAAAAGATACAGGAATTAAGAGATATTCTCAAAATCATGGAACGCAGTGTTACGTGTGTTAGCCTGAGCGGTTTGGGCGGTATTTTTGCCGGCGTCTGCGCCTTGGTGGGCGCCTCGTTTGCCGGCTATTGGTTATATTTTGACAACAATGTACCACCGGCGGTCTTGCAGCATAAATTATGGCTGCTGGCAGCCGCAACTTTTGTCGGTGCGTTTTTGTGTGTATCCCTTTTCAGCTACCTCAGGAGCAAAAAACTGCAGGTACCGTTCTGGAGCAGCGTTACGCGGCGATTGATTACCCACATTGCCTTGCCGTTCATTGCCGGTTCCTTCATTATTCTGTGGGGCTTGAACCAACAACTGTACATCCTGCTGTTACCGGCGTCCCTTATTATATATGGTATTGCTGTTTTCTGCGGCAGCCGTTACAGTACCGACGAAGCCCGTTATCTGGGGATGGTCGAAATGTTTTTAGGATGCGTGGCAATCTGGCTGCCGGCGTGCTGTGGACTGCTGCTTTGGGCGGTTGGTTTCGGCGTGATGCACATTGTATATGGCTCCTTTGTATGGTACAGATATGAGCGAAAAAAATAATTCTGCGATGGAAGAAAATTTCATAAAAGATTTGGACAAGGTTTTTGATAATCGACTGCGTTTGGGAATAATGGGCGTCTTATCAGCCAGAGAATCCGTTTCCTTCAACGAATTGAAAGAAATATTGCTGCATACGGATAAAAATAAGGAAATAACGCAGGTTACAGACGGAAATTTAGCTTCGCATATCAAAAAGTTGGAAGAAAATCAATATATTGAGATAAAGAAAATACATATCAATCTTAAATCCAACACCTCCTACGTGATGACCCAAAAGGGAAGAGAGGCTTTTAAACGACACCTGAATGCATTAGCCCGAATCATCAATCAATATAACAGGTAACTAATTTTTTTTTTGATTTATACACTTTGAAAAACAAAGAACATAATGAAAACAAAGCGCTTTTTAATACAAATTAATACAAAATCATGAAACGAACATTTGACATTATTTTTTCACTCATAGCCCTGTCGCTGTTTGCAGCGCCCATGGCAGTTATTGCCCTCGTATTGCGATGGAAAGAAGGGCATGCCGTGCTCTTTAAACAAGACCGTATTGGTCGCAACAGGCAGGTGTTCCGGATTCTGAAATTTCAGACGATGGTTGACCAAATACCTACGTCCACCGGAAAATTTTTGCGAAATACCGGATTGGACGAGTTGCCGCAGTTCATCAACGTGCTGAAAGGAGACATGAGTATCGTGGGACCGCGGGCGCTGCTACAGACGGACATCGAACGGCTCGGATGGAACGACGATTTCCACCGCCTTCGCTGGCAGCTGAAACCCGGCATCACCGGATGGGCGCAGATTTACGGTGGACAACACCGGAAAATTTCGTGGTTCTGGGACAGGTATTATATTAAAAATTTCAGTATTGCCATTGATTTCATAATCGTTGCAGTTTCTTTTTTAATGAATATGTTCGGAAAGACAAGAGTCAGACGAATCATCTTTCGCAGAAGCAATTTGAAATGAATAAAAGCCTGACCATAAAATTGATTTCTCCGCGCATGAGCCTGCGACCGATGGATTCCGGGATGAAACGACAGATGGCGCCGCCGCTTTCGCTTGTTACCATTGCGTCCATGACGCCAAAACAACACACGGTTTACGTGGAAGATGAAAATATCGGTAAAGTCAATTTTAACGACAACCCCGATTTGATTGGCATCACAGTAACTGTAGATACAGCCTGGCGTGCGTTCGAAATATCACGAATATACAAAGCCCGCGGTAAAAAAGTCATATTCGGCGGGATTCATGCAAGCGCCTGTCCGCAGGAAATGCTTGCGCATTGCGATTCGGTGTGCATCGGCGAAGCAGAAAATCTCTGGAGCCAAATCATTGACGATTGCGAGCGGAACAGTCTGAAACCGCTATATTACAACGCCGAGCCGACAGACCTGTCACTTGTTCCGATTGCAGACTGGGGATTCGTCAGAAAAAAATCCCGATATCTGTATCATAATATTGTAGTAACAAGCAGAGGATGCCCTTTTAAATGTGAATTTTGCTATAACAGTTGCGATTATGTAAACCATAAATATAGAAATCGTCCGGTGGATGATATAGTCAAAGAGATTGAGAATATCGGTACGAAACAGATTATGTTTATTGACGATAATTTTATCGGGAACACAGGCTGGACGGAAATGCTGCTTGACAAAACGGCAGACATGGGACTGGTCTGGCACGCCGCCGTTTCAACCAACCTGGTACATTATCCCGATTTGATTGCGAAAATGGCAAAAAGCGGTTGCCGCAGCCTGTTCATCGGTTTTGAATCGATAAATACGGATGCCGTAAAAAGTGTTAATAAGAAACAAAACAAAATATCCGAATATGAAAAATTGATACAACTGCTCCACAATAACGGGATTATGGTAAATGCAAGCCTTGTTTTCGGGTTCGACAGCGATACGCCGGAAACGTTTGAAGAAACATTAAAATGGCTTGTGAAAAACAAAATAGAAACAATGACAGGGCATATTTTGACGCCGTATCCGGGAACCGTTTTGTATAAAAAGCTGGAAAAAGAAGGACGTATCATTTGTCAAGACCTTGAAAAATATAACACGTCGCATGTCGTTTTTCGCCCTGCACATCTTTCGCCGGAACAGTTACAGGCAGGCTATCTGAAAATGTATAAAGAATTTTATTCCCTGCGCAATATTTTGAAACGGCGACCTCAAAACAGGCAAATTATCGTTTCTTATTTTTTGTTCAATTTAGGCTACCGGAAATATGGACGCTTTATATCTTTTATCGGACGTTTGGGGTTAATGAATGCCATCGGCAAACTTGCCCGCAGATTATCTTACGGGATATAAAAAGGTTAGCGTTAAAACGACAAAACAAAAATATCCGTTATATGAAACAAAAGAAGCAACAGCTTATCCCCGTACACCGAATGGACGCCCAGGCGTCACTCGGCATGGAGTTCAGCTACTTTGACATTGAGAGTGAAAATGAGTTCGCTGCAGGCATGATAAGTTCAAATAAAAATATGGTTCACAGGGATGAACATTACCTGTTTATGTTTATGAACGCTGAAGAAGCTTTCCTGACTGTTGATTTTGAAGAGGTGCGGGCTGCGGGTGATATTGTGTTTTATATACGTCCCGGTCAGG
>JAISRS010000478.1 GCA_031273485.1 Prevotellaceae bacterium | reverse complement strand
ATAAGGAATATAACAGCTATTTTTCCGATCCCACTTTAATGCAAAACGCTTTATACAACAGTCTGTTTGGAATATCCGGCGCAGGTCGGGATATTTCCGACAGTAAATATATCTATAATGTATCTCCCACATACAGGCTTGCGTCTTCAAAAATCGACTTGGAATTAGGAGTGAAATATACAGGATTTCAAAAAGATAACGGTCTGAAACACCGGGTTTATCCTGTGGTAAATGCAAGTTTGAAACTGATTGATGAATTTGTCCCCTTTGCAGGCATCGACGGAGGAGTTGCAATGAATGACTACAGGTCGGTGACGTTAAAAAATCCGTTTATTGCGCCGGGTATGAATATGGCAATGAACGCTACGGACTGTTCTTATGCGATTTCGGCAGGCGCAAAGGGAAATATCGAAAATGTATTTGTATATAATGTGTATGGAAAATATTCCCTGCTAAAGGATTTTTATTTCTTTGTAAATTCCGACCAGACATTGCTAAACAGCAATGCCAATGCGGCGCCTGTCGCTCTTGGAAATAATTTCGATGCCGTTTATGACGACATTCAGCAGTTGAAAGTGGCGGCGGAGTTAAAATTGTCGGCTGGTATTGTGGATGCTTCACTTTCTGCGGCTTACTACTCATATACTTTGGATAAATTGCAGGCGGCATTTCATCTGCCGACCTACACCCTGGATTTGAATGTGGATGTGGCTGTAACAAAAAGTCTGACGTTAAATTTGAATGGACACGCACGTTCGGAAACAGCTTATTTTTACAGCGCAGCATCAGGCGAAACATCTTATAATGACGCTTTTCTTGATCTGGGAATAGGAGCGGAATATCTGTTCAACAGGAGTTTCTCCGTATTTTTAAATGCCAATAATTTACTCGATAACAGATACCTGATTTGGCATGGATATAAAGTTCCCGGTTTAGGCGTGCTGGGCGGGATAACTTTCAAATTCTAAATTAAATCCGCTGTTGTGATGGATAATAACACGATTACTTCTTTACTGAAACATTTAATCATGGAATATGACAGGGTATCGTTGCCCTGTCTGGGGAGTTTTTTATCGGAATATGCCCCTGCCTTTATCTCCGAAGGAGTTATTTATCCCCCGTCCAAATCGATTGTATTTCACCAGAATGAAATATGGAATGATGAAAAACTGGAAAACAGTTTCGCCCGAATCAACAATGTGTCGATTGGCGTGGCAAAAGAGGAACTGGCATTTTGGATTGATGATATTTGCGTATTGCTTGCTACCAGCGAAAAAGTAATGTTGCCCGGATTAGGGCGGTTATATGTATCGGGTCAGGAAAAATTGATATTTGAACAGGATTACGAAAATCTGCTGCCGGAATCTTTCGGATTGGAACCAACAAACATCCCAAGCAGGGAAGGCATGGAACAATCGCTCTATCTAAAAAAAGAGAAACAGGAAAATAAATACAATGAAAATTCCAACAAAGGATTGGGAATAGCCGCAGTGATAATCGTCGTGTTTGCCGCTATTGCGGGAATTGCAATAGCTCGACACATACTCGACGGTAATCAGTCGGCAAATAAAGTCATCGCTACCGAAGCGCCAAAAGAGGATAATACGGTGAAATTAAATTTTTCCGAATACGTCATTTCCAGATACGGGATATGTTTATCCTCGTTTGAAAATTACCGTGACGCAAAGAAATTTTCCGAAAATATCGAACCGGCAACGGAAATATATTGTACCAATACCGCAACTCCCTACTCTGTTATCCTGTCAGGTTATCCTTCGTTGGAAAGCGCAAAACTCGCCTTAGACAGTCTGAAAACCAATGTTAAATATTCAAAAGCTACAATCCTGAAAATCGAAAACCCGAAACTCCTGATACGATAGTTCTGAAAATTGCAGTTATCTGTTCACCGAATTAGTTTTGTCACCGAATTGAACGAATGGAAGGAATTTAAAATCCTGCGGATTTTTTTAATAATCCACGAATTACACGAATCACACGAATTTAAATCCTGTGGATTTTTACGAATTTCCACGAATTTTTGGCTAAGGCAGGGGCAAGTGTGCCTTGCCCCTGTCGCGCCGTTCGCGCGGATTTGTAGTCCGTGCGTCTCCGCCGATGTGCGTGGGTGTTGATTGCGCCGAATTGACATTTCAAATTGTTGTTTTTGTACTTCTTAAAAAACAACAATCTTAATATTGAATATTCTGCCAAAAATTATATCAATTTCGGAAATAAGATACTAATTCATCATTCATCCTTCAAGAAGTTCAGTCTTGCGAAGACGCTTAACGGGAGTCGTTTATTGAATCTGTCGTAGAGGACAAGTTCGCCGAAAGTTTTTTCCGTGTAGCCTTTGAATATGCTTGAAACCAGAGTGTCCGCTACAATTGCGGAGAATCCGTTTGAATACAGATTCAATACCAGAAAGGCGTTTTGGTTCATCAGTATGGAATTGCACAGATTCATCATTTCCAATATATTTTCGTCAAGTTTCCATTTTTCGCCGTCGGCGCCGTGTCCGTAGGCGGGCGGGTCGAGGATGATGCCATTGTAGAGATGTCCTCGTCGTGCTTCCCGTTTCACAAATCGAAGGGCGTCTTCTATTATCCATTTTATGTTGTCGAATCCCGACGATTCCATGTTTCTTTTTGCCCAGCTCACCACCTGCTTCACCGAATCGAGATGAGTAACCTCGGCGCCTGCGGCTTTGGCGGCTATGGAGGCGGCTCCGGTATAGGCAAAAAGATTGAGTACTTTGGGGTTTGGGATATTCAGGGATTTTACGCTGTTGTAGATATAATTCCAGTTGGGAGCCTGTTCCGGAAAAACGCCCACGTGTTTAAACGATGTGAGAGCAATGTTGAGCGTCATTTGAAATTCCTTGTAACGGTACGGTATGCTCCATTGTTCGGGTAAACGTTTGCCCGTCCAGGTTCCGGAATCTTCCCTGCCGGATTTATTAAATCCCGAGCCTGTTGTAAATCTTGTATCCGTTAAGTTTTGCCATTCTTCTTCTTTCATGGATTTTGCCCAAATCGCCTTGGGTTCGGGTCGTCGGAGGACAAATTTCCCGAAACGTTCCAGTTTTTCAAAATCGCCGCAGTCAATCAATTCATATTGACTCCAGTTTGATGGTGAAAGTATTTGCATAATCAATCTTTTTGCTTGAAAAATATTCTGTTGTAAGCGTTGGCGATTAGTATGTTTTTCAGGTGTCGGTACTGTTTTTTTTCTTGAAAGATATTTTGTTTTCGGTGCCGTTTTTCAGCCGTTTTATGTTTTTACGGTGAGTGAGTATTATCATTATTGATGCAATCAGGCTGAAACATTTTAAGGTGAGGGTTATTTTTCCGGGGCTAAGCGCCATGCCGAACAGGAATATCACAAATATGGGGAAAAATATCGCCGCCATAATGGAGCTTAGCGACACGTAATGCGTAATCAGCAGCGTTATCACAAACACTGCCAGCGCCATCAGCATCGGCAACGGGGAGATTGCCACCAGAGCGCCTGCAATTGTGGCAACGCCTTTTCCTCCCTTGAACGAGGCAAATACGGGAAATATGTGTCCGATAACGGCGCAAATTCCCAGCGTGATTTCGATGCCTGTGTATATTTCCGGATTTTCGGAAGTGGTGAGGGAAGTAAATCTCACAAGTTGCACTGCTGCCAGACCTTTCAGGAAGTCGAAAATAAAAACCGGTAAAGCGGCTTTTGGTCCCAAAACTCTAAGGACATTAGTTGCGCCGGCGTTTCCACTGCCATATTCTCTAATATTTATCCCGTGCGAGCGCGCTATCCACACCGCACTGGAGACCGAACCTAAGAGATATGCCGCTATTAACCATATAAAATACATCACATTATCCATAAATATTAACTGTTTTTGCACGGCAAAATTAATCATTCTTTTATGAATTAAGAATTTTTTTTTTAAGGGGGGCGGGTGGAAAGGGTAGAAAGGGTTATAAGGACTTTAAGATATTTAAGATATTTAAGATGCTTAAGGTTTTTAAAGACGCTCTTTCATTCATAATTCATAATTCATAATTCATAATTCACTTTGTATTTGCTGGGAGCGATTCCGGTGATTTTTTTAAATAGACGGTAGAAATACGAAATATTATCGAACGAGAGGCTATATGAAATATCTTTGATGGTTTTTGTTCCGATGACGAGCATCAGTTGAGCTTTTTCGATTTTTTTTATGTTGATATACTGTATCGGCGTATAATTCATTTCTTTTTTAAACAGTCGTATAAAGTGGTCGTTGGTGAGGTAGCACAGCGCCGAAAGTTCGTCGATAGTTATATTTCGGTCGATGTTTTCGCGTATATAACGCAGGACTTTCAGTATTCTTTTATCTGTTATTTCCTGTTTATAGGTTGCTTTACTCAAGAAACGCGAGAAGAGTTGCAGGAGGATGCCCTTGGTTTCTATGACGGAATCGAAGGAAATGCGGTCGTTTTTTGCAATATTTCGGATTAATGTCGGGAAATTATCATACGAATCGGGGTCGGAGCGCATGAGTTCGCGTCCAGGATTAAGCTCCAGCAGACGTTTCACTAACAAAATATCAAATTCATACGAATCTACTTCAAACGGAAAGTTCAGTTGGTCGAAGATGTTTTGTTCATCGTAGATGTGCATATAATAAAGTGTGAAATCGCTGTCGTTTTCGTAACTGTGGGTAACAAAAGCCGGAATCAAATACAGATGACCCGGCTTGATAAGGTAGCTCTTATCGGGCATTATTACTTTTGCCGAACCGCTTTCTACCATGTATATCCTTGCAAAAGGACTGTTTACTTCCTTCCAGTTCCAATCCGCACAGTGTACCTTACG
>JAISRS010000370.1 GCA_031273485.1 Prevotellaceae bacterium | reverse complement strand
GACCTGCGGTTATGAAAATTAAGCCCTTCGGGCTGCTTGGCGACCTTTTCGTTCGGCGTAGCTGTCATTGCTACGGTGCAGCCAGAAATAATAGCACCTCAAAATAAGATTTAGCCGAATTAACACGAATTTTTTTGTCGCCGATTTTTACGAATTAACACGAATTTTTCTCACGAATTTTATCGAATTACACGAATTAAAAAATCCTTCGGATTTTTTTGCTTCGCGTTCTTCATCGTTCATCGTTCATTCATGCCGTTTTTCCTTCTACAACAATGACAATTTCGCCTTTAGGTTCTTTGGTTTTAAAATGAGCGATAACTTCCGCCAGTGTTCCATGGATTGTTTCTTCGTATATTTTGGATAATTCCCGCGAAACACTGACTTTGCGTTCCTGTCCGAAAAATTCCGCAAATTGTTCCAGACATTTCAATGTCCGGTAAGGAGATTCATAGAAAATCATTGTACGTTCTTCCTCCGTTAATTGTGCGATTTTCTTTTGTCTGCCTTTTTTTTGCGGGAGAAATCCTTCAAAACAGAACCTGTCGCAAGGTAATCCCGAATTTATAATTGCAGGTATAAGCGCCGTTGCTCCGGGCAGACATTCTACTTCAATTCCGGCTTCGATACATTTACTTGCCAATAAAAAACCGGGGTCGGATATGCCGGGAGTACCGGCGTCGGAAACAAGTGCAACTGTTTTTCCGCCGGAAAGGCGTTCAATGATACGTTCAATATTTTTATGTTCGTTGAACTTATGATGCGACTCGATATGAGTCTGTATCGAGTAATGTTTCAGAAGTATAAGCGTTTTACGGGTATCTTCCGCCAGAATAATATCAACCTCACGCAATACCTTAACTGCACGAAATGTCATATCTTCCAAATTTCCTATCGGTGTGGGAACTATATAAAGTTTCATTATCAAATTTTGACAGCAAAGGTATTATAAATTCTTTGATTCATGCAATGCGGCTGTCCCAAAAGCGCCCTGTCCCCCAAAGGAGGGATTCAATTACGAATTTCAAATTACGAATTGGAGGGTAGGGGAGACAGGGGGACTGTTATTCTGTCGCTAAATTGTTTTTCTTATAAGCCGACGGGGGATAACCGTCGATCATAACAATACTTCTTCGCTTAGTTTTTTGATTTCGTTTTGAGCGGAGGCATTTTGGTATAAAATCCTGTAAACTGTTTCGGCTATAGGCATAACTACCTGTTCCGTTTCGTTGATTTCGTGCATACATTTGGATGCGTAGAAACCCTCTGCCACCATGTTCATTTCCATCATGGCGGAGGACACGCTGTAGCCTTTGCCGAGCATTGTGCCAAGCGCCCTGTTGCGGCTGAACTGCGAATAGCAAGTCACAAGCAAATCGCCAAGATATGCCGAGCGGGTGGTTTGACGGGGACTTAGATTTGTATCGTTCAAAAAGCGGCGCATCTCTTCAAATGAATTACTTACAAAGACGGAGATAAAATTGTCGCCATAACCCAATCCGTGACAAATGCCCGCGCCTATTGCATAGATATTCTTCAAAATAGCCGCATATTCGGAGCCATACACATCGGTGGAGGATATGATTCGTAAAAACGGCGTTTCAATGTTTTTGGATATAAACTCTGCCAGATTTTTTCTTTTGCAGGAAAAAGTGAGATACGACAAGCGTTCCAAAGCCACTTCTTCGGCATGACACGGACCGGAAATAACCCCAAGCTGGGAGTATGGGATGTTGTGTTTTTCGTTAAAATACTCCGAAACCGACTTGTTGAGTTCGGGAATAATGCCTTTTACCGCCGAAACAATAAATTTACCGCTTATATCAACCGTCACTGTTTCCATCAATTCGGCAATAAAAATGGCGGGCATGGCTATTATCACAACATTTGAACGTTCCAGAGCCTGATTAATATCGTTACTCATCTCAAATCTCGAAGTGTCGAACCGTATAGAGGACAAATATTTGGGATTATTTCCATATTTTTCGATATGCGAAATAGTTTCTCCGGAACGTATATACCAGCAAATCTTTATATTTTGCTTGTCCGACAGCAGTTTCATAAGCGCCGTAGCCCAGCTGCCGCTTCCGAGAATACAGAATTTTAGAGAGGTATTAAAAAAACGTTGATTCATAACTTATGATATTTTTTAGATTTTAACTCCTGATATTGTGTTTTTATTTTTGTTTTGATATTCATAATATGCAGTTTTATTTAACTTTCGTGGATACTGTGAAAACCCTCGCCAACAACCTGTCCCGCATCAATTATTGTGATAAACGCATCGGGATCAACTTTTCTGATATGTTGCCGTATCAGGTTCACTTCTTTGGGATTGACATTTGAAAATATGATGTTTTTTTTGTTGCCGGTGTACATTCCCTGTCCGTACAAAATTGTGCCGCCCCTGTCCAAATCAAGGATAAACCGGGCTATTTCCTCATGTTTATCGGAAACAATCAATAAAGTTTTGATATTCCGGAATCCATACACAGCGGCGTTCACTATTCGTCCGGTTATATATATCACAATGAAAGAGTAAAGAGGTATTTTGATGTCGTTAAACGCAACAAACGAAAGCAATACCACACAGGAATCCACCATTATAACCATTGTCCCCAACTGGATATGCAATTTTTTGGAAAATATCATGGATATTACATCCGTACCGCCGGAACTTGCGCCGGTTCGGAATATCAGTCCGCAGCCCAAGCCCAGGCAAACAGCGCCGAATATCGTAGATAACATAATATCATCGACAAGAGGAGAATAACCCCATAAATTTTCTAAAATAAACGTAAACAAAGCTAAGGTAAGAAAACTGATAACCGTCTTGATTCCAAACGCCTTACCAAGGGCAATGATGCCTGCAACGCACAAAGGCGCCTCCAGACATAAAGCCGCAATGCTTATGTCAAGATTATCGGGCAACACGCCTCCGAAAAAACCCTCTAATGAAGCATGATACATTTTGTATAAATGATGCAGTATTATAGATATTCCGTACACGCCTCCGGGGGCTAATTTATAGGGTGAAATAAAAAACACAAGTCCCACAGCCATTATAAGTGTTCCGAAAAATATTTGGCTGTAGTTTATAAATTCCTTTTTAGGAAAAACCCCTTTTTTAGGAGATACTGATTGTGATTCGTGCTTCATAACGCGTTGATTTAAATTATTAATTCTCCTTTGCCCTGTCGTTTTATTTCAAATTCGGAGTTTGTGCAATCCACAATTGTGGAAGGCACAATTCCGCCGATTCCGCCATCAACGCACACATCCACAAGATTTCCGAATTTTTCATCAATCAATTCGGGATCGCTGATATATTCAATAACATCGTCATCTGTTCTGATAGAGGTGCTCAACAGCGGACATTCCAATTGCCTGACAAGTTCGATAGCTATTTTATTGTCGGGGATTCTCAAGCCTATCTGTTTTCTTTTGCCGAGCAGTTTATCGGGGACTTTGCCCGATGCGGTAAGGATAAACGTAAAAGCTCCCGGAAGGTTCTTCTTCAGCACCTTAAACGTTGGATTATCGACCTTTGCATAATCCGACAGATTACTTAAACTGTCACAAATCAACGAAAATACCGCTGCTTTTTTATTAATGTTTTTGATTTTGACAATCCTGTCGAACCCTTTTTTACTCCGTAACGAACAAGCCATTGCATATACCGAATCCGTAGGATATATTATTACTCCATCGTTTTGTAAGATTTTCACAACTTTACCCACTTCTCTGTCGTTGGGCGTATCCGGATATATCTTTATAAGCATATTCTGTTTAATTTCAAAAAATAAATACAAAATTAATCTATAATTTCAAAAAACCATTTTTAAAAGATTATTATCCACAAAATCAAGGAAACAAGATGTCCGTAAAATGCATTTTTACTGCTTTTTGATTCACGAAAAGAACGATGAACGATGAACGATTCTTCAAAAATTCGTTTTAATTCGGTGACAAAATTCATGTAATTGACTACGCCGAATTTACGTTTCGTGGATTAAAAAAATTCCACATGATTTTAAATTTGTTCAATTCGATTAATTCGGTGACAAAAATAATGCATGTCTATCAACTTTTTTAGTCCATGACCAAATTTCTCAATCCGATAAGACTACGCAAAACCGCAAAACGAATCATCGCTTTTAGGAATGACAGCATCAATCGTTGGCGGATTGTCTGATATTCCTGCGCCGGAATTCGATTACGATCCCGACGAGTGGCATTGCTGTATCAGCAGCGGTCGAAGAAAAAACAAAGACAAAAGAGGATAAGTATTTATATATCCATAGTTTAAAAATTATTTTTAAGGAAATTGGGTTTTCTCCGGTAAAAACTCAAAATAAAGTTGTATGTTTGCACGATTTTATTTTTATAAAGTAATATATGTCCAAAATAGCTTGGGATAAAGACACAGGAGGAGTTATGCTATCCTCATTCAGTGGTGAGAATACGTTAGGATATTCTCCCCGACCTGTGTTTTACGAGGAATTAAACTTACTCAAACTAAATGAATTGGGTTGGCAATATCCACATAGTAAAGAACCGTTATTGTGGGCATGTAATAAGCAATATTTCTATAGAGGCAAATTGGTTTTTGAAGTGAAGGGAGCAAATATATATGATTCTGCGACTGTGATTTTGCAGCCCGATGCTGAAAACATGCAACTTGAACCTGTATGC
Organism: Prevotellaceae bacterium; assembly: GCA_031273485.1. Classification (GTDB taxonomy): domain Bacteria; phylum Bacteroidota; class Bacteroidia; order Bacteroidales; family UBA932; genus JAIRLF01. Next base: position 4,147 of record JAISRS010000370.1, on the reverse strand, counting down.
GTGATTTTAATGCAGTAAAACGCATTACAACAGCATATATGAAATTACTGTTTCCACATTGGATACAAATTTCTGATGTCAATTTAGATGAATTTGACCGTTACTGCTTGCAGCCAGCCATTCGTAGGCGTGGAATAATTAAAGAACAATGTCATAACATTGATATAGAATTTAAAACAAAAATGCCAGAGATTAGGTTAAAATGATATTTGAGATTTTATACTGGTAAAAACTCGTTATTTGCTGTTATATTTTCAACGATAAATACATCGTAAAATGATTGATATAATTAAAGATACAATAGACAAATTTCCAATGGGATTTATTTTTACCGCAAGTAGTTTTCCTGTTACGGTAGAAAATCCAAAAGGTGTAAGCAAAGCACTCAACGATTTGGTTGCTGAAGGCGTTTTGCGCAAGATGTCTAAAGGACGTTTCTATAAGCCTCAAATCGGCAAATTTGGCGAGTTGCCGCTTGATACTTATCAAACCGTCAAGGATTTACTCGAAAAAGACGGCAAAATGATTGGTTATATTACCGGCTATTCGGCTTTCAACGATTTGATGCTGACAACGCAAGTACCTACCATATTGCAAATTGGTATGCGTCACGAGAAAAAAGCCCTTGTACGCGGAATTTACCGCATCAGTTTTGTCAAGCAGGAAAATACCATAACCAAAGAAAACATTCCGTTGCTTCGCTTTCTCGATTGTTTGCGTTTTTTCAAAATCATCCCTGATACCACGCCCGACAAGGCTTGCCAAAGATTATTGTATCTACTGAAAGAACTTGACGAACAGCAAATTGTCAAAATCAAAAAATTAGCCCTCAAATGTACGCCTCAAACCATTGCTTTATTGGGCTCTATGCTTGAAACTATTAATCCACAGGAAAATACAGAGGCATTATTTAAAAAACTGAATCCGATGACAAGTTATAAACTGTCAATCTCACAAAGCATTTTACCAACACAAAAAAAATGGAATATACGATGAATTTGCATACAAATCCAAACGACTTTGCCGAACTTATCCGGCTAACAGCGGTAAAATTCAATATTCTACCCGTTTATATTGAAAAGGATTATTGGATAACCCGCGCATTACAACGAATGTCAATGAATCCGAACACTGAAAAAGTTGTTTTCAAAGGCGGAACTTCGCTATCGAAAGCGTACCGCTTTACCTATCGCTTTTCGGAAGATATTGACATAGCGGTCATTGAAGCCGATTCTTTTTCCGGTAATCGGTTAAAAATGTTGATAAAACGCCTTGTCAAAGATATGGCTGTCGATATGGAAGAAAAAATAATTCAGGGAGTTACAAGTAAAGGCTCACGATTTTATAAGGCAGTGTACACCTATCCAAATATTGTTGAACATCGGACGAATACTTCCGTAAAGACAGGACAATTACTTATTGAAATCAACACCTACGCCAATCCATATCCGTATGTAAAACAGGAAATTACTTCATTTATTACGGAATATCTTAACTATACAAATCAAAAACAGGCGATTGAACAATATAATCTACAACCTTTTACTCTTAATGTTCTGGATAAACGTCGTACAATCGTTGAAAAGTTGGTTTCGCTCATTCGGTTTTCGTTTTCGGAAGATACAATCAAAGCATTATCTGCTAAAATCCGCCATTTCTACGATTTGTACTATTTAGCAAATGACGAGGAATGTGCAAAATATATTCAATCCGCTGATTTTAAGAAAGATTTGTCAGAACTGCTTGCTCACGACCAACAAGAATTTGACGAGCCGCAAGGTTGGCAAACAAAAACAGTTGCAGATTCGCCATTGATAACAAGTTTTCCGGCGTTATGGAAAAATCTTCGTTTTACCTATCAAAGCGAATTGGCAAATTTAGCGTTTACATCCATTCCCGATGAGAAAATGATTGCTGACAGTTTTGTACATGTGATGAAAAATCTTACCAAAAGCAGATAAAAACAAAACACCCAACTTTACATTTTTGAGTGTAAAATTGGGGTGTTTGTTTTGCAACATGACTAACAATCGGTCTTGTTTGCGGTGCGGACGGGACTCGAACCCGCGACCCCATGCGTGACAGGCATGTATTCTAACCAGGCTGAACTACCGCACCATGTAAATTCGGGTGCAAAAGTAATACTATTTTTTGAATTGACAAATTTTGTAACAAAAAAAAATAAAAAATTCGTGTAATTCGTATATAAATTCTGAATCATGATTAAAGGATTTACAGAATGTTACCTTCGCAGAAAAAATTCGTGTAATTCGTGTAATTCATGGATAATTAAAAAAATCCGCAGGATTTTTAAATTCGTTCCATCCGTTTAATTCGGTGACAAAAATAATTTGTGAGCCTTAGTCCGTGACCCGAAATTTTATCCTTAAATCAAAAAAAATGTTTTGCGAATCAATAGTTTTAGTAATTTTGCACGCCAAAGGCACTATAAAATATATTATAATATGATTAAAATTACATTTCCCGACGGGAATTTTAAAGAGTACAAAAAAGGAACAACGGGCTTGGAAATAGCTCAAAGCATTAGTCAACGATTGGCGGATGAGGTTCTTTCAATAGGCGTTAACGGACAAACATGGGACCTGCTGCGACCGATTTACAACGATGCCGAAGTGAAATTATACAAATGGGACGACGACGAAGGTAAACGCACTTTCTGGCATTCGTCATCACATTTGATGGCTGAAGCATTAGAAACCATTTTCCCAAATATTAAATTCGGAATAGGTCCAAGCATCGAAAACGGGTTTTATTATGATGTCGATCTGGGAAATCACATCATTACCGAAGCCGATCTTCAAAAAATCGAAACCAAAATGCTGGAATTTGCCAAAGAAAAACAACAATATGTTCGTCGTGAAGTCAGTAAAGACGAAGCGCTGGAAATCTATCAAAATAAAGGCGATGAATATAAGGTTGAACTGATAACCGATTTGCAGGACGGAACTATTACGTTTTATACCAACGGTCAATTCACCGACTTGTGCAGAGGTCCGCATTTGCCAAGCACCGAACAAATTAAAGCAATAAAACTCACAGCTATTGCAGGCGCATACTGGCGCGGCAACGAAAAAAACAAAATGCTTACACGAATTTATGGAATCACGTTCCCAAAGAAAAAATTGTTGGACGAATATCTCGTCATGCAGGAAGAAGCAAAAAAACGGGATCACCGAAAAGTGGGCAAAGAACTGGAATTATTCACATTTTCCCAAAAAGTAGGTCAGGGTTTACCGCTATGGCTGCCTAAAGGCACCGCTCTGCGCGAACGCTTAGAGTCGTTTTTGCGTAACCTGCAACGAAAAGGCGGCTATCAACAAGTCATAACCCCGCATATCGGACAAAAAGAATTATATGTAACTTCGGGACATTTTGCCAAATACGGCGAGGATTCGTTCAAGCCGATCAAAACCCCGCAGGCTGGCGAAGAGTTTCTTCTGAAACCCATGAACTGCCCTCATCATTGCGAAATCTACAAAACCAAGTTGCGCTCCTATAAGGATCTCCCTCTGCGACTTGCCGAGTTTGGAACAGTGTATAGATATGAGCAAAGCGGCGAATTGCACGGACTGACAAGGGTGAGAGGATTTACTCAGGATGACGCTCACATATTTTGTCGTCCCGACCAGTTGAAGGAAGAGTTTTGCAAGGTTATTGACCTGGTGCTGTATATCTTTAAAATACTTAAATTTGAAGATTATACCGCACAAATATCGCTGCGTGACCCCGATAATAAACAAAAATATATAGGTTCGGACGAAAATTGGGAAAAAGCCGAAAACGCAATCATCGAATCTACGGCGGAAAAAGGCTTGAAAACGGTTACAATAAAAGGCGAAGCGGCTTTTTACGGTCCAAAACTCGACTTTATGGTTAAGGACGCTATCGGTCGCAAATGGCAACTTGGAACTATTCAGGTGGATTATAATCTTCCCGACCGTTTTGACCTCGAATATATAGGCGCCGACGATAAGCGCCTCCGTCCGGTGATGATTCATCGCGCGCCTTTTGGCTCGATGGAACGCTTTGTTGCCGTGCTTATTGAACACACAGGCGGAAAATTCCCTCTCTGGCTCATTCCGGATCAGGTGGTTGTGCTGCCGGTGGGCGAAAAATATAACGAATA
>JAISRS010000283.1 GCA_031273485.1 Prevotellaceae bacterium | reverse complement strand
TCATAATAAATAAAATCCCGTTGCTGTTCACCTTCCGTTAAGTCAATACTTGCTTCGTTGTTTTTAAGTCGTTCAATCATCGCCGTTACAAAATTTGAATTATTACAACCGGGTCCATAAAAATGCTCCAGTTGCATATTTATTGTTTTTATTTCATTTCGACGAAAATAAAGCCAATCCTTCAATTGATTTTTTGTAAGTGCATAAGCGCTCACAAATTTGTCCAATACCGTGTCCGTATTAATGAATGTTTTTACTTGTGTTTCTATAGCCAAATCAAGTAAGTTAAAGGGCATTACCAGATTAGTACCGGTTATTTGTTTAATGTTTTCCTTATTTCGTCCATAAAATGTAGCCGTATGAACTATTATATCAATTGATTCTTCTTTGAATAAATTTGTAATAGACCGAGGAGTTGAATCAACCACCTTAAAATCAAATTCGTTTAAACGAAATAAATCAGCTATGTTATATTCAATGCCTATTACTCGAAAATGCTTGGATAATCGTTTTGCCAAATGGCTTCCCAGAAAACCATTTATCCCTGTTATCAATACTGCTTTCATCATCGTCAAGCAGCTTGATAATAAGGAGGAAAATTACATAATGTTACCCCCCCCTCCGTTAATTACTGACAACCAATAAGATAGAGTAATTTTTGCTTCCCAGCAGGGTAGTATTTCATAACGTGTTGTGGGAATCATTATTTCCCGTTTTTTATATGTTTTACCTCCAAAATTCACATTCAGTGGTTTTTGCAATATGGACTGAAATAAATCAATCATATCTTTCAATTTCATTCTATTTCCTGTATAAACTCCATATATTTTATGATTTATTTCACTATTGGCGAATAATATATCATACGCCTTTAAATAAGCAGAACACACATCGGATATATGCACCATATCCAATAACTGTTCTCCGGGCGAAACATCAATGGATTGCCCTGTTTCTGCAATCTTAAACAAAAGGTTCAAGAGTTTGGGGCGTTTATCGTCTTCACCATATACATCAAAAAGCCTTAATGTTATCGCTCGAAAATCGTGTACTTCCACATAATATTGAAGTATTTTTTCAAAAGACTCTTTGGTTGCGGCATATAAATCTACAGGACTGTAAACATCCGAATTACAATTTTGCCAATACGATCCCGTATTTATAAACAAACGGGTTGTACTGAATTTCATTGCCTCCAACACTTCCGTGCCGAATTGAATATTGCTTTGAATTAATGTTGAAATCTGTTCAGGAGTATAATTAGTAATCACAGCTGCTGCCAAATGAAAAACAACATCCGGATTTTCTTTTTTAAAGAATGAGATCAACGTTTGAATATTTCCGTCATATTCAACTATCCGAATTTCCTTTATCTGCTCTTGTATATTATCATATCCAAACTCCGGTTGAGCAATAATGGAAATGTCCCAATCGTGAAGCAGCAAATATTTCAATAAGTGAGAACCGATATATCCGGTTGCCCCTGTTATGACCCCTTTTTTCTTAATGGCAGATTTTTTCTTCATTTCATTCCCAGTCATCCGTTTTTATTTTGTTTTCTTCCACCCCTTTTGACAGCAGATATTGTTTGAAACTCTTTATCATTGCGGGAGGTCCCGAAATGAAGAAAGCGCCTGCATCGAGGTGTGAAGCGTGTATTTTTTCAATATCAATAATTCCCTCCGTATCCTGATAAAAAACAGTCGTTTGCAGGGAAGGATTCAATTGTTGCGCTTTTTCCAGTTCGTTGTGATAAAAATGCAATTCCCTGTTTCTAAAGCCTGCATAGAGATGCGGGTTCGTGTATTCGGCAAACGATTTATCCGTGAATAAAGATAGAAAGGGAGTTATGCCCGTACCGCCCGCTATGAAAACCGTATTATTTTTGCTGTGTTCCTGTGTGAATAAATCGCCAAAAGACAATTTTAACCAGATGTTTTTTCCGACAATTAATTCTTCTTCCATCCGTTGCGTAAATCTTCCTTTGACCGCATACGTGATTTTTATATTTTCTTCTTCCGGATTTGTTTGTATGGAAAAACAGCGTGATTCGGGCCATGCTCCCGACGGGTCGTATTCGTCTAATGCCAGATGCAGAAACTCGCCCGGAGCAAATTTGAATTTTTTCGATGAAGCCATTTCAAGCGTATAAACTCCCTGAGTCGAATTTTGAATGGATACGACTTCCGCGTTATATTTTTTTACAAGCATTTTGTACTTAAAAATTCATCAAACACACTTTCGATATAATCAAACATTTCATCCGTCAGACCGGGATAAGTTCCCAGAAAGAACGTATCGGTCATGATTTTTTCCGTGTTAATCAACTCGCCGGCTACACGAAAATTTTTGTTTACAAAAGCCGGCTGTTTCGTCATGTTTCCTGCAAACAAATTTCTGGTTTCCACTAATTTATTGTTCAAATAAGCCGTCAGTTCGTCGCGGGTAAAAGGCGCGTCGTCCTTCAATGTTACGATGAAACTGAACCACGACGGGTCGGCATGTTCCGTTGCCTGCGGCAAAATGAAATATTGAGTGTATTTGGACAACAGGGTATGATGCTTCCTGAAATTGGCTTTGCGCTGTTCGCCGAATGTCGGCAATTTATCTATTTGAGCGGCGCCTATTGCCGCCTGCCAGTCAGTCATTTTCAGGTTATAACCTACCTCCGAATAAACATATTTATGGTCGTAGCCCGACGGGAGTTTGCCGAAAATCTGCGAAAAGCGTTTTCCGCAAGTATTGTTTTCTCCTCCGGCGCAGTAACAGTCCCGTCCCCAGTCGCGAAAAGCCCGCACCAATTTTGCTAATTGAGGGTCGTTGGTAACGATGGCACCTCCTTCGCCGGTGGTAATATGGTGGGCGGGATAAAAGGAAATGGTGGAAAGATGTCCGAAAGTTCCGGTATATTTCCCCCTGTATTTACTGCCGAAAGCGTCGCAATTGTCTTCAATCAGCCAAAGATTATGCTTTTGCGCCAGTTCGGTTACGGCGTCAAGATTAAACGGATTTCCCAGGGTATGAGCCAGAAAAATACATTTTGTTTTAGGACTGAT
>JAISRS010000208.1 GCA_031273485.1 Prevotellaceae bacterium | reverse complement strand
GAAGCTCTCAACTTTCCATTCTCAACTAATTTTGTATCTTTGCGGCGTAATTCAAAAATGTAAAGATTATGGTTTATATAATAATTGACGAACGGAAAAGGAAAGGGAAATCGCTTTTGCGATTTCTGAAAAGCATCGACGAAAAGCAGGAGTTTATAGATTTTATGGACGATACGCAAGATTCTCCCTGTCGCTATACCGACGCTGAAAAGCGTCAACGCATAGCGCAATCGGTTGCCGATGCAAAAGCAGGTCTTGGCGTCAGTCAGGAAAAAATGATAAACCGGCACCCTCAATGGAAATAATCTGGTTGCCATTGGCAGAAAAGGCTATCGACGACATTTTCGGTTTCTATGCAGAAAAGAATGTTTATGTCGCTCGCAAAATTGTTTCCGATATTTTGCGGGCAACAGAGCGGTTGTCCGATTTTCCTGAAATGGCTGCTGTCGAACAGTTTTTGCAGGAACAGCCGAAAACTTTTCGTTCGCTTGTCGTAAAAAAGATTCACAAGGTTGTTTATTACATCGAAACGGACAGGATCTACATTGCCGACGTGTGGGACTGTCGGCAAAACCCCGAAATGCTGACTCAAAGAGTAAGCTAATCCGTAATTTACTCTCAACTCTTCCCGTTCGGCGTAGGGGCGACCTTTGCGGTCGCCCCTTGCCGCTCGCCCCTACACTGCTCGCGCGGATTTGCAATCCGTGCGTGGAACAGCAGGAAACGGATGTCGTGGCACGGGTTACAAACCCGCGCGAGCGAGAAAAAAATAAACCACACCGCTCGCGCGGATTTGCAATCCGTGCGTGGAACAGCAGGAAACGGATGTCGTGGCACGGGTTACAAACCCGCACAAGCGAGAAGCACCTCAAAATAAGATTTAGCCAAACTTCCGCTGATGTCGGAGAATCTCAAGAATCTTTCACGAACGTCAGCGAATCTTTTAAATTCGTGACCTTCGTGTATCCAGGAATTTTGTGATTTTGCGGGAGGCTTCGGTTGTTTGGAGGCGTTTAAGAGTTTCCGCGTCGATGTTTTTCACTTCGGGGCGAACCCGCAGGCTTGCATGAAGATACGATTCTATTGTTTTAATATCGGCATTGACATTTTTTCTCAGCGTTATATAGATTGTGAGGTTATCGGTATCCAGATCGTTGGACGAAACTTCTACTACATAATCTTCTATTTCTTCGCGGACATTCAGTATTTCGAATATCATCGGAGGATACAGCGTTGTGCCTTTCAGTTTGATCATGTGACTTTTTCGTCCTATTATGGGTGAAATCCGCGGACTTGTTCTTCCGCAGGGGCAAGGGTCGTACATCATGTAGCATAAATCGCCTGTGCGATAGCGCAAAAGCGGCATAGCTTCAACATCGAGCATAGTTATAACCAATTCGCCCGTTTCACCTTCCGCCACACTGTTTCCGCAATCGTCCAGCACTTCGGCAATAAGGAGTTCGCAATGTTGGTGACCACCCAGTCCCTTGCAACATTCGGTAAAAGCCGTCTGCATTTCGGTTGATGCGTAAGTTGAATATAAATCCACATTCCATTTGTTTTTAATTCGTTGACCTATCAGATTCAGGCTCATATCGGCATTACGAATATTTTCTCCTATACACAGAATCCGTTTCACGGGCGATTTTTGAAAGTCGATATCATTATTTTCGGCATATTCAATCAATTTAACAATAAACGAAGGCACGGCTACGATAGCGGTGGTATTCATCCTGAAAACAGTATCCCACTGCATCGACGGCACTCCCGGTCCTGTCCTTATCACGGCGGAGTTTAATATGCGGGAACCCTGATAATAAGCCATTCCTGCCATAAACTGTTTATCCAAAGTCAGCGCCAGCTGGATAACATCGTTTTTTGTGAGATTCATTTTTGAGAAAGAGAGATATTCGTTATATGCAAGTCGCTGCAAATCGTTTTCCGACAAAGCAATAACAACCGGCGACCCTAAGGTTCCCGAAGTAGAAGTATATTCTACTATTTTGTCGCTGCCGATACATAAAAAATCCCTGTTATGCAGCTGTATATCCCGTTTTGTTGAAGGAGGAATATATTTCAGATCGCTCATGGTTTTCAACTTATTTATGTTGACATTATTGACTTTGAATAAATTTTGATAAAACGCCGAATTGCTTTGCAGATACTGCAACAATTCCGCAAGTTTTTTATTCTGATATTCGGCAATTTCAGTCTTATCCCTGAAATTCAGATTTGGGTACCCGTTCAAAGGCGCATTAAATGTAGTATTCAATCTTTTACTTTTATTCCGTTTAACTTTTTTGTGATTTCCACACGCTGTTTTATGTTCGGGATTTCCTTTTTCAGAGCCATCTCATAAAATTCGTGCGCTTTAGTCGGATCCTTCTTATACACATAATAATCGCCCAGATACTCATACGTATGATAATTTTCGGGATTCGATTTAAGCAATATGCTGATGTCCCTTTTAAACAGTTTAACAGGGATGCTCACACTTCGTTTATAGAAACCGTAAGCGTCAAAACGGTTTTTAAGAAAATCGGAATCGGGGTTTATAATATGTTTTGCCATCGCAAACCCCTTTTGCGGCGGATTAGCGGCATTGTTGAACACACTGTCGAGATTATAGGCTAAAAAAGCGCCTTCCTGATAGGGACGTGTTGATATCCACAGAGTTTTGGACGCCGGATGAAACACTATACTGTGATGAGCAATCAGTTGGTCAATACTTTTTTCGTTACCCAAGCCAATATCTTTACCGTCAAGTCCTTTTTTATCTCTTAAAAAATCGACCATTTTTTGAGGCGAGAACGTTTTTGTACTGTCCAACAGTTCCAGCATCCTGTTCATTCTGTATCCCGAAGCCGTTCTTTTACTTTCCAATTCCTGTAGAAAATCTTTATTTTGAAAATGATTTGTGCAAGTCAAATAATTTGTAGATGAAGTATATACTCTCTGTTTATCCTTTGATTTTTCAATAGCGACCATCTTATTTTCTTTAGCCGAACCGATAATAAATTGCTCCGACACAAATATTTTTCTTTTGTTGGCAATAGCCACGGCTTCATCAATGTTTCCGGCATACTGCAATATTTCCCGTGCAAGTATGGAAACGGGCGTTGCCGAAGAAAAAGGAATACTTGAAGGCGCTGCATTTATAACAATTGTCAGTCCCTGTTCATTCATGCCGGATACCACGCCAATCATTCCTCCCCAGGTAACGAACACATGTTTGTGTCCCTTTGCGGGATTCACAAAGAGGAGTATTTTGTCTTCCGCAAACTTATCGCCCAGGTAAAAATCGAAATTCCGTCCGATCAATAAATTACCGTCCGGAGTTTTTTCGTCCCAGACGCCAAGAGTGGAGCAACCCACAAATCCCATAAGCTGAACGGCGTGTCCGATGTCATGCGCCGCGTGATAGTTCATTATGCGCTGATAGTTGTTTCCTATCCATTTATAATCCGGTGAAGCATATTGAGATATGGCGTAAATTTCCTCTTTATTTTCTTCGGGAATATATTCTCCGAGATTTCTGTTATATATCCCAATTCCAAGACGGAGAAAACGGGCAAGGAGTTTTGAATGTAATAATTTTTCGATTTGTTCCACAAATATTTTTTCCTGTTTCGCTATCAATTCCTGCGACAGGACGCCTATTTTGTTGCCTCTCTCAAGAGCCTCGCCTTCTACGTACATTTCCCATAAACCGTGCTGATTTTTAAGTAGCCATGAATTGTCGGCTTTATAGAAATCCTTATCAATATCAATCCGTTGAACGGGAACAATATTCCGGTTTTGCGGCAAAGTAGGGCGAAACAGGACGCAATACAGCGTAAATGCCGTAATTGCTACAAACACAACTAACAAAGACCATTTCAGTATTCGTCTTTTTTTCTTTTTCTTTTTATCTTTCTCGCTGGATGTCATAAAGTAAGTTATTTATGCCGATAAAATAAGAACATGTAATTAAAGAAGTTATAGTAACTCCATATACCCCGTGCACATTCAGGTTTTGTCCCGTAAAAAAGAGATTCGGGATTTTAGTTTGTGGCAGAATAAATGTTTTTAACGGGTCATTATGGTCTTTACTGATGCCATAGAAAGATCCGTTAATTGCGCCGATGTGGTCGCGATACGTTAAGCCCGTCATTGAATGTATTGATACGTTGTTTTTTATTTCCGGAAAAATTTCCGATACACTATCAATAATTTTATCCGACAGTTGAGCTTTTAAATCTTCGTAATCCTCGCCGCGACAGCTTTTTTTGTAGTATGTGCTGTAAGAATTATGCCATTTGTCGAGATATTCGTAAGCATAGTTGGAAAGCACACTGACGGAATAATATCCCTGATGTTCCAACGTTGGGAAGATACTTACAACTCCGGGCCAGGCGTCTTTGGCATTATGGTAATCCCAGACATTGTCGGTTGAATAGCAGTAATAATTACTGTTTTCGGTATATAACGGTTTTTTTAGAACCGCATTTACTACAAAGGGAGATACGGTTTGTTTAAATTCCGCAAAACGGCGACGAAAAACAGGACGGAACATTTTTGTTTCCACCAGATTGACCGTCTGCGAGGGATGAATTGCCGATATAACATTGTTTGCCTCGAAAACGTCCCCGTCTTCGGTGTATATTTTGGCGATTTTGCCGCCTTCTTCAACGAGTTTTGTAACATTTTTGGATGTTAGCGTCGTTCCTCCGGCTTGTTTTATTACGTTTATCAGAGCGTTCACAAGTTCGTTTCCTCCATTGTTGAATCTCCATGCGCTTTCGATATAGCTGTTCATAATTAAAGCATGGATATAGAATGGAGTACGGTGTTTTATCCCGTCGTAAAGAGGATTTGTTGCGGCGAGCACATTACGCAATTTTTCATTGCGGGTAATTTTAGCGATTTCGGTGTAGGTATCCAATTCTATGACGTCGAGTTTATCCACAAAATTACCGTTATACAGTTTATATAGAGGGAATTTGTCGCACACATTTTTTAATATCCGGCAATATTCCTCTATATTTTTATGTTCTTCGGGAAATCGACTGCTTAGTGTATCAATAAAATTATCGTATCCTTGCGCATATTTGTATTCGGTTGAATCTCCTTTGAATCTTATACGGTCAAACCCGTTTACATCGAGTTGTTTCAGCGATAATTCGGGAATGATTCCGAGATAATCCAGTATTTTGTAGAGGGTTTGCCCCTGCGACATGCTTCCGATGTAATGTACTCCGGTTTCGAACAATCCTCCATCCTTAATGTACGATTGCAAACATCCTCCCGGTTTTGGACCTTTTTCCAATACGCACACATTAAAGCCGTTTTTGCTCAATATCGCCCCACTGACTAAACCGCCTAATCCACTGCCTATTATCAATATATCATATTTCATAGATAACCTATCCGAATATTACTTTAAATTATAAATAAATTATAATTCACAATTTTACAACCCCATTTTCCTGACATAATTTTAAAATTCTCATTAATTTATATCAGCCATTTTGTTGCTCAAAGGTAGCCTAAATTATCAAGACGGGATTGTGCTTTTAATATTCATTAACACGACCAGGGCGTCAAAAACGCCGTATTGTTGTTTGTAAATACTGTTGTTGTCAGTTACTATATATGTGTTCATATTTTTCGCTATAAAAGCATTTTTTCTCCTCGTGTGTTAAATAGTTCCGTTTGAAAATTATGAACTAAGAACGATGAACGATGAATTATGAACGATGAACGATGAACGATGAATTATGAACGATGAACGATGAACGATGAATTTGTGGGTTATCGTCCCGATTGATCCCCCCGTTTGGCGTCAATAGTATCTACACATTTTTTTAAATTCGGCTAAATCTTATTTTGAAGCGCTTTTTGAGGTGCTATTATTTCTGGCTGCACCGTAGCAATGACAGCTGCGCCGAACGAAAAGGTCGCCAAGCAGCCCGAAGGGCTATCGCTACGCCGAACGAAGGGAACTCCATCCATAGCACCTCAAAATAAGATTTAGCCATTACGTTCTCTTCATTCGTCTTGTCGTCATTGGTAGGCGTAAGCCGAAGCAATCCAGAAAAATAAAGCATAAAATAAGTCTATTCCCGGATTGCTTCCGGTTGCGTCGTCGCAATGACGACAAGCGCAGTCATTGCTACTTTTTCAACAATATACTATCGAAAAAATTTGTGTAGATACTATTGGTTCGTCGTAGCGGAACGCTACGAGCTAAAAGCAGGTTCGTCCGGCTTGCAGATCTGTTTTACAACAAGGCGGGTCTGCGAAGGCGACCCCTAACAGGGTTTGGAACCCTGTTAGGGGTCGGAAGGCGGGGGAAACGACAGCCCGAAGGGCTTGATGTCGCCGGATGGAGGATAATTCAGGGATTTCAAACCCTAACAGGGGGTTTAAACCCTGTTAGGGGGACGCCTTCCACCCTCTAACTTGTCGTCATAGATCCTATTATCTCCCTATTATCTCCCTATTATCTTCTATTATGAAAATTTCTATGGAACCTCTAAAAACTGCTTTTTCGGCGTTCGACTGCGATTTTTAAATCCTCATTTACAAAAGGTAAACTCCGGTTTAAAAATCTTGTCTGCCTTGAAAAATCAAGTTTTTAGAGGTTCC
>JAISRS010000201.1 GCA_031273485.1 Prevotellaceae bacterium | reverse complement strand
TGGAAAACTGTTTCAAAAATAATCCGGAAGCCGCAAAAGAATGGTTCAAAAGACAAAAGGTATTACTATACGAATCGGAAGTTGAGCAAGTGATTGAAAACATTAGAGCATCCACAGCCAACGAGAGGGATAAAGATACATTAATCAATTATTATCAAAACAATATAGACCGGATGGACTACAAGAAATACCGTAGCATCGGATGTGGCATTATCGGTTCGGGGTCTATCGAGTCAGATCTTCGGACGGTGATTCAAAAGCGGATGAAATTATCCGGACAACATTGGAGCAAAACCGGGGCACAAAATATGCTGCGCTTACGAGTCATTGCGATGAATAGACAATGGCACAAAGTGATTGAAATACTCAAATATCCTACTTGCAGGGCGGCTTAAATGCACCCATTTTTAAAGATTTACGCAGATAAAAAACAATTAACAGCAAAACTATATCAAACCAATAAAATCTGCGTAAAGATGAACTGATATATTTTCTAATGACTAAAAATCAAGTGTACATCCTGATACCAGTCAAGTTGCTTGTATTGTTCGTCGAACATAGTATCTCCCGATGAAATATATACGCTTATGCCGCAACTTTTAACAATAGGATATGCTAACAAAAAATAGGGCGTATAATCATGATATAAAACAATTCTTGACAATTGCTGTTTTATAACTGTCAGTTGTTGTTCGTTTGCAACAAAATATTCCAAACAATTTTGCAAGTCGTAGAAAACAGAAGGGTCTAGCATGTCGTACGATTGTATGTTAAATATATCAGACATAACAGCTATATCGCCATTTTCTGCAAGTTTTTTTACGGTGGCCGCAAAAGATTCTAAATACTTTGTAGCCACCACTGCAATAGTAGCTGATTGTAAAATTCCGGTCTTATTTTTATAATAGTTCATGTATGTTTGCGCTATTTCGGCATATCGGGGCGTTATATCAAATAAGAAAGGAAGAATTTTATCATAAGGGTATCCGTCTACCAGCGTTTCGGACGGAGAGGCAATTATTATTCCGGCTTTATTTCTCAGTTGATACAATACTTCGATACTACTCATTAGGCAGGCGTCAAAAATAATATATTCAAATTTCACCGGCAGCGTGGCGGCCAAATCTACAATATTGATTTCCTGCATCTCTTCTTTCCCGAACGATTTTATTAAAGGGTTATCACAGGACGCCATTCTTTGTGATTTTATACTGTCAAATCCTTTTTCCGGTAACCAACCGGTGCCATGTGACCACAATACCAATCCGTATGATTCGGCCTGAAAGGAAAGAACAGCATCTTTCAATACCTCGTTTAACACCTCCGGAGAAGCCGAATTGTGCGGTCTATATTGTTTTACAGATGTCAGCCGGCCTTCTTGAATCAGATATAATTGAGGAATGGAATCGGCTGACCACGAAGGCGCATCAAGATATAGCAATAAATTATTGCCCACAGGTATTGTGCTTTTCAATATTTCCCGGATATCCGTCTTGGCATTATTATACAAATTATTATCGGCAGCCATATAAACAAGTACGGTGCGTTGCGAAAATTCGATAGCGCCTGTATTTGTTTCTTCTTTAGAACAAGAAAAACAGATGAATAATGAAAGGGCAAAAATAATTTTTTGAGTATTCATAAAAACAAAAATGTAAAAACAAAATCCAATCAATAAAAAAACAATAGGATTATAACTTCTTAAGTTTGAATAATCCTATTGCTTTCCATTATTTTACCGAATCCGGAATAAATCTTTTCTGATAAATCAGATGGTTTCGCTTGTCCCTTGTATATTAATAGATGTTTCTGCTTCTAATACGGAATCGTCTTCTAAAACAACTTTCACATAAAAAATATAGGTATCGCTTGTTTCCGGCCCTACATTCAAAACGATATCCCATCTATGGTCAATAAACGGACGTTCTATAAACCTGACCGACGAAAGAGTTTCTTTGAAAATAGCAAACGGATAGCCAAGATTATCACCCGAAAGATATGTGTAAGTACCTTCTATCGGACGGTAGTTATTTTTTATTAATGCGTATGGGTCATTGAAATAGATAGTAAAAAGATCGTTCAGGCTGCTGCCTGCCGGATGCGCTGTGTTAAAATCCTTATCACTGCTAATGATTACCGACTTTATCCGTGCCAGCGTAGACATTGCCACTTCAGATGACGTACGTAACCATTGGTTGAATAATGTATCGCCAATTTCCGATGCCTGTGCATAATATTTTTGAGTTGCTTCTACGCATTCAACATCAGTCCTCGCCGTACCATTTTCTTGGATACAATCATAAAGCATATCCTTGTAGCCCTCTATTCCCACGTATAAACGAATGACATCCGATATAGAGAAGTATCTCTCGTCAACATCTATGCCACCCAGAGGATAATCTATTATCTTTGTACTTTCATTTACGCTAAAACCGCCTATCTTTGGCGCAACAACTACTTTCTCATATCCCATAAAAGCCTGAATATATGACTTTGAGAAAATGGTAGGGCCTAAATCACAACAAGGCTTCTCCCCAAACGTACAGGACAAGATGCCTGTACACATTAGTAAAAGTAAACTGATTTTTTTCATGGCTAATAATATTATAATGTTATAAATGGGAATATTTCTCTTCCATATTGATAATTACCTGGTTCTCATTTCGTTTCTGATGGCGCCTCTACGTTATTGGAATTAAAACTTCCCTGCGTAAAATAGCCATTTCTGAAACCAAATCAGATGGTTTCGCTTGTCCCTTGTATATTAATAGATGTTTCTGCTTCTAATACGGAATCGTCTTCTAAAACAACTTTTACATAAAAAATATAGGTATCGCTTGTTTCCGGCCCTACATTCAAAACGATATCCCATCTATAGTCAATAAACGGACGTTCTATAAACCTGACCGACGAAAGAGTTTCTTTGAAAACAGCAAACGGATAATCAGGATTAGCACCCGAAAGATATTTATAAGTACCTTCTATCGGGCGGTAGTTATTTTTTATTAATGCGTATGGGTCATTGAAATAGATAGTAAAAAGATCGTTCAGGCTGCTGCCTGCCGGATGCGCTGCGTTAAAATCCTTATCACTGCTAATGATTACCGACTTTATCCGTGCCAGCGTAGACATTGCCGTTACATCTGACACATGCAACATTTGGTTGAATAACGTATCGCCAATTTCCGATGCCTGTGCATAATATTTTTGAGTTCTTTCTACGCATTCAGCATCACTGGCATTACCATTTCGTTGGACACAATCATCAATCATATCTTTGTAGCCCTCTATTCCCACGCATAAACGAATGACATCCGATATGGAGAAGTACCGCCCGTCAGGATCTATGGCGCCCCCAGAATGTTCTATTATCTTTGTACTTTCATTTACGCTAAAACCGCCTATCTTTGGCGCAACAACTACTTTCTCATATCCCATAAAAGCCTGAATATATGGCTTTGATAAAAAGGGAGGACCATAAGTACTACAACGATTGCAAGGCCTCTCGTAGTATAACGTACAAGACAAGACGCCTGTACATATTAGTAAAAGTAAACTGATTTTTTTCATGGCTAATAATATTATAATGTTATAAATGGGAATATTTCTCTTCCATATTGATAATTACCTGGTTCTCCTTTCGTTCCCGATGGTGCCTCTTCGTTATTGGAGTTAAAACTTCCTTTTACAGGAAAGTAGCATCAAAATCATTTTTGACTTTCCTCCACTCCTTCCGAATACACATAAGTAGCCAAAAATGACATAATCACAAACAGGATTGATTTTATCAAATCTTTTACGCTCATGTCTGCAAAATTGGCAATGCTATCATAAATAAGACCTAATGAGCCCACAAACATCAATAAAACAATGGGATGTTTTAATAAATTTAAAAAT
>JAISRS010000133.1 GCA_031273485.1 Prevotellaceae bacterium | reverse complement strand
CTTACATCGTCACTTGTACGGCTTACATCGTCACTTGTACGGCTTGCACCGTCACTTGTACGGCTTACATCGTCACTTGTACGGCTTGCACCGTCGTTTATACGGCTTGCACCGTCACTTGTACGGCTTGCACTGTCGTTTGTACGGCTTGCATCGTCGTGCGGACATCCGCACTTAACCCTAACAGGGGTTTTAAACCCTGTTAGGGGGCTGCCGCACGGATTACAAATCCGCGCGAGCGGCAGCGTGGCGCCTTCCACTTTAATCCTTAAAGACTTTAAAACCCCTTAAATCCCTTCCTTTTGAGGGGTGCGTTGGGCTGTCATCTGCGTGCTATCATTCATAATTCATAATTAAATCACCGGTTTGTTACAACAATCACGATTGTTTTATTTGCGTTCAGGCAGCTGTCGGCGGTTGATTTGTATTTAAATACAAACTTCTTGGAATTGGAATCGCCGTGATAATTTGCGTCGTAGTTTGAGTTGTTTTGAGTGTTGGTCCATGCTTTAAAGGCGTCGAACACCAGCGCACCCGCATATTTCGACGGCGGAATGAACATCTTTATACAATCACATACGCTGTTGTCGGGATTAACATTACTGTCGTATTCCCACTGTCCGGCAAAATCAAGACCAAGTACCTGATTCAGCTGTATGCTTTTACATATCTCCTGTTGCTGACATACCACTATAGTATCCGTTTTGTTGAACGCCGTGTTTCTCAGCGTGTGCATGTAGAGTTTGGCTGACGCCGGACGACATGTTATCCCGTCGGGCGAAACGGTATATCTATATACATAAGTGTCGTTTTGTTTAAACGCGCCTTCGATTTTGCCCGTTGGCGGCTGTACAAAGTCGGGGGCATGAGGCGTTAGCCGTTCCCATTGAATTACGTTATAGTACAGACTGTCGATGAAGCTCGTCAGATTTATCGAGCGCATGGCGGAAGGGCAGACCATAACACGGATGTCGGGGATTTTGGGGGCGTCGATCACCCTGATATTGTCGGAGAGGACGGCAGTGCAGCCGTTTTCGTCGGTATATTCATACGTGACGGTATGTTCGCCGGCGTCGGCTGCCGAAGGACTGAACTGATTTCCGTTTATTACGCCGCTGCCGCTGCACGTCGTGTCGGAGGGCGAAGGCAGCAGAGTAAGAGGCGGGGCGTCGATACACACATCGCCCACAGGCGGAATGTTGAGCGGCGGAAGGCTGTTGATTGTTACAAGAAGGCTGTCGGACGAATACCGGCAGACAAACTGATTGATATTGCCCCTTGCGCTTATTCGGAAACGATAGTATCCCGTCTGATTACCGTTCGAGGAATTGACCGTATAAATGTTTTGCATCAGTGTGCCCGAACTGCAAACCACCGTCGTGTCCCGTTCCCTTAATGTTTGCCACGCATGTTGGTCATTCGGACGGAACTCCCATCTGTAAGTCAAATCATCTCCCTGAACACAGTCGTTGATATACGAAGCAGTGAGAATCAGGGCAATTTCCTCGCAAATCGAAGTGTTGCCGTCCGCCGCAACGGTGACTGTGGGCGTGCAGGGATACTGCCCGATGTCGCAGGCTGTATTATTGGAATCGTCGCAGTCGAAGTATCCTGCGGCGGGAAAAACGAAGCCGTCATCAACCAGACGGGCACAAATCGCCATGCCCCTCCAATCTCCGGCTATGGTAAATTCAATCGTGTCCCTTGCTCCAACAAACACATCCCTGCT
Organism: Prevotellaceae bacterium; assembly: GCA_031273485.1. Taxonomy (GTDB): domain Bacteria; phylum Bacteroidota; class Bacteroidia; order Bacteroidales; family UBA932; genus JAIRLF01. The sequence goes on along the minus strand of JAISRS010000133.1, from coordinate 7,769 downwards.
TAAAGGCTTTACGCCGATTTTATTGGCGGGGCTGATTCCCGTGTGATAAAACGCCACGGGGATATTGGCGTTTGCCGTAACCCTTCCGGCGTTTTCCACGCAGATCCACAGCTTTGTTTCCGCCGCTGTTGCGGAAATCACCTTCATCCCGTGAATCCGTGGGTCGGGGGTCATCAGTATCGGCACATAGTTATTTATGCGCACAATGGGCTGCTGCACCCAGTGACAGTTGAAGGGTTGAATGCTGTCGCCCGCCGCCGCGTCGGGCAGTTGCGAGAAATATTTGGTCAGCGTCGATTGCGGATGCCGCGGCACGGTGAGGTTGGCGTTTATCTGCAAAGGAAAATAAACCGCCTGATTCCAGACCGTTCTTGCAGGCGCCCAGGATTCGCCGTCGGCTTCAAACACGTATGGGTATCCGTGCGAACTCGTCACTGCGCCGGAGGTGTAAACAAGAGTGAGGATATCGGCGCTGCCGTCCCCGTTGATGTCCGCAATAACGGGAGCCTCAAAACCGGTGTAGGAAATCACCCCCGTTTTTTTGAATCGGATAGCCCCCGTTGCGGCATTAACGTTTTCCCCTTTCGGGATATAGGTTTTTCGCTGCGGAGAGATCACCATCACGGAGTTTTCGTCCCTGTAGCATAATTCCATAATGTCGTCATTGTCGAAATCGAACATGGAGATGCCCGTACACGAGGATTCATCGCCGTGTTCCATTGCCCACGACAGTTTCAGACGCTGATGCAGAGGAGTAGCGCCGTTGGGGTCGGCATGAAAGGTAAACCCGATGATATGACCTCTGCAGGTGGGTGTGCTGACTTTATTAAATCTGCCGTTGTTGATAAACCCGTTGGAGTCGGTTGAGAAACCGTCGGTTCCCAGCGACAGCGGATGCGGAGCGATTGCCGACGACCGTCTCTCGCGGGTTTGCAATACCCCCCCGTTGAAACATATTTCGGGCAGATGCTTTGTTCCCGAAAAATCGTCCATCCTGCCGTTGATGTCGCCAACAAAAGGGAAGGACATTGTTCCCGTCAAAGACACTGTGTATATATACACGGCAGCTTTGGGCGACGAGGGATTATCCATAGGATCCCAGACATAAAGAAGGTTTTCGGTGGATATATCCAGACTGATTTCTGCCGGAGCCAACACAATCACATCCAGCCGTCCGTCGAGGTCAATATCGGCAACAGCCGTAAATCCGTCGGCAACGTATCTTTTTTCAGTCGAGTTGATATTAGTTCCCCGTTGAACCGTAATCTCCGAAGGTCCGTTGATAATGCTTTTGATCTTCACCCTGCCCGTTCCGTCGTCGGTCATAAGATACACCTTGCTTCCCGCCACAATATCAAGCGTTCCGTCGCTGTCGATGTCAATCACCGCCATGCAGGGGACATTGTCGTCTTCCCAGTCGGCTCCGGGGCGTCGTCCCACATAAGCATAATTATTAATGATATTGTTGCGACGGTTAATTTCCAAAGAATTGTCGCCCTGCAAATCGGTAAAACTGAAATCGTGCAGAGTTTGCAGCGAACATTCCAGCGTTCCGTTCAAGCCGTTATAGATTTTGTTATATACAATCACTTCCGGCACGCCGTCGCCGTTAAGGTCGGAAACGTAAGGAATCCCTGCGTTAAAATCCGTTGAACCTGCCGCCACGGGATATTTTGACGTGGTGTCAGCCGACCAGAAATTTGTCAGACCCCTGATTTTCTTATTCGCGTCCAGCGTCGGCGTGAGGGCGTAAACCTTTCCGGAGTTGGTTTCGGCGACAATAATTTCGCCCTTACCGTCGCCGTTCAAATCGGCTAAAGCCAGATGTCCGGGGCTGTTATGACGGTTAGTTAGGGAGCGTAAACGAAAATCATCGTTGCTTACATTTAAATTATGTTTACAGACAGTGTCTCCCGTTTGTCCGTCATAGACGATGATATATCTTCCGAAAGCCGTCAAACTGGTGACGGCTACAGTTCCTGCTCTGTTGCCGCGAACACCCAGACCCACCACTTCCGGTTTACCGTCGCCGTTGAGGTCGCCCACCAAAGGCATGGAAAACCCGTCGAGCTGTTCCTTGGTATTCTTCCATTTTTCCTTTACTTTGAACTGTATCTGAGGCATGTCTTCCATGCAGGGTTCTTCGTCTTTGATATTATCGGGACGGTCGCGAAGCGCCCCTCCTGTCCCCCTCAATGTTCCCCCGAAAAGGGGAAGAGAAGGTGAAAAAGCCTTCCTACCCCCCTGATTCGGGGAGTAAGAAGGTTGAAAGTTGAAAAAAGGTAAGAGGTTAGAAAAAGGTAAAAGGTTATCATTAATATTATCGGGACAATCGGATTGTCTGTCCGCAGGTGTTGCGGCATTAACATTTGCATCGACACAGTCCCGATTGTCGGCGCTATCGGCTGTTATGTCTGCAGGATAATCTATTGCATACAATAACACAGGTATTACCATTACTATTACTATAATAATAATCTTTTTCATATCAATTTAATGCTTCAAACAAAATATCCAAAAGAACAAACCTGTAAAGAATAAGTTCAATTAAAAACGATGGTTTTTTTGGGGCAATGTGGCTTTAAGGACTATAGGAAACACACAGATAAAAAAAATCGTGGAAATTCGTAAAAATCCACAGTTTTAAATTCGTGTAATTCGTGTAATTCGTGGATAAAAAAATCGTGGAAATTCGTGTTAATTCGTAAAAATCCACAGGATTTAATTCGTGCAATTCGTGTAATTCGTGGATAAAAAAATCGTAAAAATCCGCAGGATTTTAAATTCGTTTAATTAGTTTAATTCGGTGATAAGAATTGGAATTCGTGATAATTTGGAATTTTTTAGCGATATTTCATAAAATTTATTTAAGTTTGCGGCAAATAAGATTCAACATGTCAACAGAATTAGTTACAAAAGAGTTAGAAAAAAAGAAGTCTCGGTGGAGGCTGATACTTGGGCGTGATTCAAATGTGTTTTCCGATGTTCGGTTAAACGACCGGCAGTCGATTATGGACGCTGCTCTGGCTGCTGTTTACGACAATACCGACGGCAATCAACATGGGAAACAGGGTGGACACGACGCTTCAATGCCCAATTTGGCAAAATGGCTGACTGATATACGCACGTTTTTCCCGCAGGATGTGGTGAGCGTGATACAATCGGATGCAATAGAGCGTAAGGGACTTACCAAATTGTTGTTAGAACCCGAAACATTAAAAAATGTCAAACCCGATATTTCCATGGTCGCAACGCTTATGGCGCTGAAAGGACAAATTCCCGAAAAATCGAAAGAAACAGCAAGAGAACTCGTCAACAGCGTTGTGGATGAGATAATGAAACGTATGGAAAACGATTTACGCAAGGCTGTGACCGGAGCGTTGAACAAAAAGGCACATTCCGCTGTAAGCAATTTTTCGTCAATTGATTGGAAACGCACCATAAACCGTAACCTGAAAAACTACGATTCGGATAAAAAACGTTTGATACCCGAAAAGTTCAGTTTTTTTGAACGTTCCAAAAAACAAAAGGACTGGACTGTGATACTCGACATTGACCAGAGCGGGTCAATGTGCGATTCGATAATATACTCATCAGTAATGGGGTCTATCTTTGCGAGTATGCCGGCATTAGACACTCATGTAGTTGCATTTGATACGGAAATAACCGATTTTTCGGAATTATGCCGTAACGACCCTGTGGATATGCTGTTTGGAATACAATTGGGCGGTGGAACGGATATTAACAAATCGGTGGCATATTGTCAAAATCTTATCGAAAACCCCTCAAAAACAATGTTTATCCTAATCTCCGACCTTTATGAAGGAGGAGTGAAACGGGGCTTATTGAGGCGATTGGCGGAAATGTACGAAAACAGAGTGAAAATCATCGTCCTTTTGGCGCTGTCGGACGCCGGAAAACCCGACTATGACGTCGATCTTGCCAAAGATATAAGTAAACTCGGAATAGCATGTTTTGCCTGTACCCCCAACCGTTTGCCGGAATTAGTAGAAGCCGCCATAAAAGGCTTGGATTTGAAGAAGTTTGAACATACGGAAAAATCCTGATCAATCATGGAAACCCCGAATAAAACATATTGCAGCATTAATTATCCCTTATTTAAAAATTTATTATGAACACAATATTCAATCACAACGATCTGGGACGACCAAACGGAAATTATTTTGCATTGCCCTACAGGCAGGGGGAAGGAGATATAGAAATCATTTCGGTTCCATGGGACGCAACCACTTCATACAATCCCGGAACAGCAAAAGCGCCTCAGGCTATTATAAATGCCTCGTTGCAGGTCGATCTTTTCGATTCGGATGTGGACAATGCCTGGGAAATAAAAATTTCAAACACAACACCGGATATCACTCAACTAAACGAACGCAGCAGAGGCATCGCCCGCGAAATTATCTCTTATCTTGAACAGGGAGGCGCATCGGACGACAGGGAAATATCTCCGCTTTTGAATCAGGTCAACGAGGCGTCGGAGACGGTTAATTCTATGGTATATACCACCGCAAAAAATATTTTGGACAAAGCGAAAATCGCCGCCGTTGTGGGAGGCGAGCATAGCGTGCCGTTGGGTTTGATTAGAGCCGTTGCCGAAAAATTCCCCGGAACGGGAATACTGCATATCGACGCTCATGCGGATTTGCGCAAAGCCTACGAAGGTTTTACATACTCTCATGCTTCAATAATGTATAATGTTATTAACGAGATAAAAGGAATTTCAAAATTAGTGCAGGTCGCCATACGGGACTTTTGCGAAGAAGAAAAAAATCTGGCAGATAAGAATAATCGTATTGTAGTATTTTCCGACAGTTATCTCAAAGAAAAACAGTATAATGGCGAACCTTGGAAGAATCAGTGCGCCGAAATCATCTCACATCTGCCCCAACAGGTATATGTCAGTTTCGATATCGACGGCTTGAACCCGTATCTTTGCCCGAATACCGGGACACCCGTGCCGGGAGGTCTGGAATTTGCTCAAACAATGTATCTGCTCAAGCAATTAGCATTTTCCGGCAGACGAATAGTGGGATTCGATTTAAACGAAGTCTCTCCGGGCAGCTCCGGAGAATGGGACGCAAACGTAGGCGCTCGGGCGCTGTTTAAATTGTGCTGTTACACACATTATTCCAACAATTTTAATCGCTGATTCAACAAGAAATGAGAATTAACAAAACGTATAAATATTTAAATAATAATCAGAATGAAACGTATAATTTTTTCAATTTTATTTTTTTTACCCTTCATCGCGCTGCAAGCGCAACAAACAGATAATGCCGATATTGTAAAAGTCGGAGATATGGTTCCCGATTTCAAAGTGAAGATGTTCCACGGAGAGGAAGTGAATATCGAAAACCTGAGAGGAAAAGTTGTGCTGATAAATTTTTGGGCAACCTGGTGTTCTCCATGTATTGAGGAACTTGCAGTGGTGCAAAAACAAATTATCGACAGGTTTAAAGACAAAGATTTTGTGTTCCTACCCATCTCAAGAGAAGATACTTATGACAAAATCAAAACTTTCAGAGAAAAAAAAGGACACAAATTCCCCATGGGGATGGATCCGACAAGAGATATCTATTCCAAATTCGCAAAAAGCGCAATACCAAGAAATTATCTAATCAATAAAAACGGGAAAATCGTGTATATCGAAAAAGGATATACTCCCGAATTATTAAAACAACTTATTGATGAAATAGAAAAATGTATGCTCGACAAATAACGTATATTGTCCGGATATTCATCTCTTTATCCCTGTTTTTATTCCTGTTTTTATTTTCGGCGCAAGCCCAAAATAAAGACTTATCGACTTTGATTGCCGATATTATAGAAAGCGTTGCCGATAAAAATGAGGAAGAAACAGATGATTCAAAAATAGGACAGTTGATTGATTATTACACATATCTTAGCGAAAATCCCATGGATATCAACACCGCCACAGCGGAGGAATTGTCGCAGTTGATTGTGCTTACGGATTTCCAAATATTCAGTCTAAACAGCTATATTAAGGAATTTGGAACGCTGATGAGCGTCAATGAATTGATTCTTGTTCCGGGCTATGACGAGGAAATTGTGTCACGCATATCTCCTTTTATTTCAACCGGCAACCAAAACGAATCTACTCCTGCAAGTAAACCGTCTTTTGAACCTTCCCTTAAAGATATGCTGACGAAGGGACGCAATACTTTATTAATGAGAACTTCAAGAGGCATAGAAACACGAAAAGGCTATATAGAGGATGATGCCGGACAACGGGCTTATCAAGGTTCGCCTTACAGTTTGTTTACCCGCTATAATTACAGGTATCGCAACAACTTACGATTTGGTATAACGGCGGATAAGGATCAGGGTGAAGCGTTTTTTAAAGGTTCCAACAAACAGGGTTTCGATTTCTATAGTTTTCATTTTATGCTAAGCAATAGAAATCATCTTAAAAATTTGATAATAGGCGATTTTCGGGCATATTTCGGTCAAGGTTTGGCATTGTGGAATAATTTTTCGTTCAATAAATCGTCCGACGTGCTATCAATCAGCAAACGAACCGGCGGATTTTCAGCCTATTCGTCAGCCGAAGAAGTAACATATATGAGAGGAATCGCATCCACGCTAAAATATGGGTCGTGGGGATTTTCGCCGTTTGTGTCACACAAAAAAATAGACGCAACAATGATAAACGACAGCAGTTATACCTCACTGTCGGCAAATGGTTTGCACAGAACCGAAAACGAAATAGCCCGCAAAAACGCTCTGCCCGAAACCGTTGCCGGAATAAATATAAGCCATGACAAAACCCTCTGGCACATCGGCGTAACCGCCCTGTACGGACGTTACGCCGCAGAGGATAACCGCACGGTGCGACCCTACCAAAGATTTGAACTCCACGAACCCTCCAATGCAAACCTTTCGGCTGATTACAGATGGCTGATTAAGAATATTTCTCTGTTTGGCGAGGTCGCAATCAGTTCCAACGGAGGAAAAGCGGCGCTGACCGGAATAACAATAGACGTGAATCGACGGATACAATTATCTTCACTGTACAGAAACTATCAAACCCGTTATCAGGCGGTTTATTCAAATGCTTTCGGCGAAAACAGCAAAAATGCAAATGAACGGGGATTATATCTGGGCATAAATATCTTACCTCACAAAAGTTGGAAGGTTTCGGCGTTTTTGGATTCATACATTTTTCCATGGTTACGCTATGGAACAGATTCTCCTTCATCGGGATGGGACTATATGGTGCAAGCAAACTATACGCCTAACAAAAAAATCGACGTACGTCTAAAACTGCAACACGACAAGGCTGTTAAAAATGTGCCTAACGACGCTGCCACTGTTTCCGTTACGCAAAACATTGAACGCACCAGAACGCTGATTCAAGCAAATTACGATATTTTATCGGGACTAAGCATGTCGAGCCGAATTGCGGCATGTTTTTTCAATCCCGAAGTGCAAACTTACGAAAAAGGTATCCTGATATCTCAAGATGTTAAATACAAATTGCCGACTGTCCCGCTTACGCTTTCATTTCGATACGCCATTTTCGACACCGACGGATGGAATTCAAGATTATACGCATACGAATCCGACGTCTTATACGCATTCTCCGTACCCGCTTACTACGACAACGGAGCAAGATATTTCCTGAATATCGGATACAAAATCCAAAAACATACGCAACTGTGGTTCAGAATAGCACAAACGCTCTATTTCGAAAAAAATACCATCGGCAGCGGACAATCAACCATCAA
>JAISRS010000557.1 GCA_031273485.1 Prevotellaceae bacterium | reverse complement strand
AATCCGCGCAAGCGAAGGCGGGCTGGTTCATCGTTAATTTTCAGCGGCATCAACATTTTTATCTGCTTATTTAATTATTTTGTGTACCTTTCGCAACTTTTTTAGATGATTTTTTATGAACTTTAATTAATATAACATCTTATGGAACATGTATTAAAATGCTATTTGACCCTGATTTTATCATTTACAGCCTGTGCGGTATCCGCTCAAAATAATAAACAGGCAAAAGACGACAACAGAGGCTATCTCACTAAAGTAGGAGATATTGCGCCGGATTTTGAGGTGGAATATCCCGACGGCACAAAAAAGAAACTGAGTTCTTTTAGAGGGAAACTCGTGATGCTGCAATTCACCGCAAGCTGGTGTGGGGTATGTATCAAAGAAATGCCGCATATAGAGGCTGATATTTGGCAAAAATATAAAGACAGAAACGACTTTACGCTTTTCGGATTAGCTCTCAAAGAAGGTGAAGATAAGATTAAAACCCTTGTGTCCAAAACAAATGTGAGCTATCACATATTGCCCGACAAATCGGGAGAAATCTTTTATAAATATGCCGAAAAAGACGCCGGTGTGACACGCAATGTAATAATCGACAAAAACGGTAAAATAATATTCCAAACGCGCCTGTATAATCCGGCGGAATTTGAGGCAATGAAAGCCGTTATCAGTAAAGAGTTAGATAAAAAGATTTAAAATGCCTTACACAAAAGACTCCGGCGAAAAAAGACTGCAAAAGTCCCTTGGGACTAATTACAGTGAGAAGACAAACAAAAATATCTTTAAACTTGCACGAACACAGCCGTCTTCGGCGCAAACCGCATCTGCAAAAGCAAAATCCGGAACTGCAAAAACAGATGAATGGAATATCCCCGAAATCGAAGTAAATATCAATATTCCCGAAATCGGCGCACCGGATGATGTCGTTCAAAATATTGAAACGCCGGAAATAAAACCCGACACGAAAAAACATACGAACAACACGTATAACATGCGGGAAAACACCGGCAATACAACCGGAAACAATGCCGGAACAAAGCCGTCGTCAAACATCAACTTTAACGAACTGTTCAATACCGGAGATTCCGACAACAAATCCGAAGGAAACAGCGATGATGAGCAGGAAAGATTATCGCTAAGGGACATTGTCTTTATCATTGCCCTTAATTTTTTTATCCCCGTCATGGGAGGAATTATTTATTATGTTATTTTAAGCTCGAAAGGCAGTAAACAAAAAGCCGTGCAGTCGATTGTTCTCTCATTAATAGTATCTTTGCCCCGCATAATATATCTGTATAATAAATGAACCTGCGTCAATTATTTTTAACCTGTCAGGCGCAAACTTCATCAACGCCCGTTTGCGCGGAAATAGAACGCGCCGAAGGAATATATCTCTACGGTTTTGACGGCAAACGTTATACCGACCTCATTGCAGGCGTTTCGGTGAGCAACGTGGGACATTGTCATCCCAAAGTTGTTGAGGCGGTGAACAGGCAAGCGTCAAAATACATGCACCTTATGGTATATGGGGAGTTTATTCAAGAACCACAGGCTGTTTATGCCGGTAAACTTGTGTCGCTGCTGCCCGAAAATCTGTCGAATGTTTATTTTGTCAATTCGGGAAGCGAGGCAAACGAAGGCGCAATAAAATTAGCAAAACGCTACACCGGACGCACGGAAACAATAGGACTAAAAAACGCATATCACGGCGGAACACAAGGAGTTCTAAGCCTCATGGGCGACGAATCTTTCCGCAATTCGTTCCGTCCCCTGATTCCCGACGTGCGTTCCATTGAATTCAACAATTTCGACCAAATATCCCTGATCACCGAACGCACCGCCTGCGTCATAGTTGAACCTCTACAGGGCGAAGCCGGAGCGATAACGCCTGTGGACAACTATTTGGCAGCCTTGAGAAAAAGATGTTCGGACACAGGCGCTTTGCTGATTTTCGACGAGGTGCAGACAGGTTTCGGACGTCTGGGGAAAATGTTCGCTTTTGAAAAATACAATGTCGTGCCGGACATCCTTACGGTAGCCAAAAGTATGGGCGGAGGGATGCCTTTAGGCGCTTTTATCGCTTCAAAAGAGATAATGAACTGTCTGCAAACCAATCCGGCGCTTGGACATATCACCACTTTTGGCGGGCATCCGGTGTCATGTGCGGCAGGTTTGGCGGCATTAGACATTATTATATCCGAAAATTTGCCGTCGAAGGTCGAAGAAAAGTCGCTACTCTTCCGTCGATTGCTGCAAACTGCCAATATTGAGGAAATCAGAGGAGATGGCTTACTGATGGCGGTAGAACTCGGAACTGCCGAACGTTTGACCGAATTTATAAAAACCGCATACGAAAACGGTATTGCAACCGACTGGTTTCTTTTCAACAATTCATCGTTTCGCATAGCTCCTCCACTAATTATCAATAATATTCAAATAGAGGAAACTTGCGAAACACTAAGGAAGATTTTAAAATTAATTTAACGGTATATTGATTGAATGTATCAAAACATAAATAAAAAAATGAACGTATTATTACTTGGAAGCGGCGGTCGCGAACATGCTTTTGCCGTAAAAATTGCACAAAGTCAAAGATTAAGCAAATTATTCATAGCCCCCGGCAATCCCGGAACAGCGGAATGCGGGCAAAACGTGTCCCTGGATATTTCCGATTTTGCAAAAATCGAAAACTTTACGGTCGAAAACAACATAAATATGCTGGTTGTGGGTCCCGAAGACCCTTTGGTTAAAGGCATTTCGGATTACTTTGCCGATAAATCCGTCGCTGTGATCGGACCGTCTAAAAAAGGAGCGATGCTGGAAGGAAGCAAAGATTTTGCAAAAGATTTTATGACTGCGCACGGTATTCCCACAGCTCGCTACAAATCATTTGATATAAATCAAATACGACAGGGATACGCTTTCCTTGAAGAATTAATCCCGCCCTTTGTCCTGAAAGCCGACGGACTTGCTGCCGGTAAAGGAGTTGTGATAGTTGATAACCTGCCGGAAGCAAAATCGGTATTAAAAGAGATGCTGGATGGGAAATTCGGTTTGGCAAGCCGTAAAGTTGTGATAGAAGAATATTTGCATGGTATAGAAGTTTCCGTGTTTGTGCTAACCGACGGCAAATCTTATAAAATACTCCCCGAAGCAAAAGATTACAAACGTATAGGCGACAATGACAAAGGACTGAATACCGGAGGAATGGGCGCCGTTTCGCCTGTCCCTTTTGCCGACGAAACGTTTATGGCTAAAGTCCGGAAACGCATTGTAGAACCCACAATACGGGGACTGCGGGAGGATGGTATTGATTACAAAGGATTCATTTTCCTCGGTTTGATGAACTGCAAGGGAGAACCTTATCTGATAGAATATAATGTGAGAATGGGCGACCCCGAAACAGAGGTGGTGTTTCCACGTCTAAATGCCGATATTCTGGATTTGTTCAACGGAGTGGCAAACGGAAATTTGGAAACCGTGCCATGTTCCGTTTTACCCGAAACAGCAGTAACCGTAGTTGCCGTTTCCGGCGGATATCCCGAAGAATACAAAAAGGGTTTTGAAATCGCAGGGGTCAAAACTATTACCGAAAATACGGTTTTCCACGCAGGCACATCCGAAAAAGAAGGGAAACTGCTGACTTCGGGCGGCAGAGTACTCACCGTGACAGCCCTCGCCGAAAACCTGCCCTCAGCAATTGATTCCGCCTATAATTCCATTCGCAAAATCAGTTTCAAGGACTGCTATTACAGAAAAGATATCGGAAATGATTTGCTGCAATAAACGACAATATGTCTGAATCTTGAAGCCCACAAGATTGCTCGGATTGTTAGTAGAACAATATCTGGCTTTTGCCGAAACAATGGCGCAGCAAGTACCCATGTATATGAAAGACTGGATAGAACGATTGGATATTATCCTGCAACTCAACGGAAGAGAACTGTTGCATCATGCAGAAAAATCAGTCACGAATTTGCTTTGGAAAAGGCAAACATTGAATTTGACAAGTATCGTCAAACACAACGCTCCATCGAAAAAGAAAACAGTCTGAAAGAAATAGAAGAAGATATTAAACGCTTAAACAACCAAAATGAACGATGAACTATAAACGATGAACTATAAACGATGAACTATAAACGATGAACTATAAACGATGAACTATGTAAAGGACTGTAAAAACACTACTATTTCATCGTTCATCGTTCATCATAACATATTCGTATAGCTTAGGATTAGGATAGCCGCCATGAACAATAGAGCAAACAGGACATAATGCTGTATTTTTCCAGTCTGAAAAATCGCAAGTTTAGACAGTTTATCAATGATTTTTTCAATCAAATCATCAATAAACCTGATTTTTGACGTCTGCAAATCACTTTTATACCGTCGATTCAAAGGGAACAGTTCCGTTTCGCCTATTATCTCCATTTTGTATTCGATACGTTGTGCGGGGTCGGTTAATTTTTCAAAATTATTTGAATAAGAAGTCGCCGTGTATTGCAGTTTGGAATTGGGCGCCGTGTATCCGCAGCCCCACACAGGCGCATGGGTAACAGTTTGTTGCGACAATACGCGCTTTCTGCATAAGTACACAATAATAAATAAAACAACAAAAAGCAACATGACCAAACTGACGCTGTTCAGCGAAGAAATCATCGGCTGTGAGAGTGAACCGGAGAGATTGAATACATTCTCTGTGATTTGCGAGATTATTTTTAATGCTTCAAATGAGAAAAATCCAACAACAACTACCATCATCAAAGGAATCAACAAGGGTAAAATCAATGATTTATTTTCTCCCGTACTGTTATTTTCCTGCGTTCGGCAAATTCCCGAAAAAGGTATTCCAAACGCTTTGGTAAAAGTAAATATTGATATTCCGCCGGCTAAAACCAGGGCTAAAACAATGAGCAAAAGCGGAAAGGTTTGTTCCGGTGCGATTTCCGTCAGGGACGAAAACAGTCCGCTGTAGAGTATAAATTCCGAAACGAACCCGCTTAAAGGAGGTAAAGCGCAGATTGCAAGCGATCCGCACAGAAACAGCGCCGCAGTATAAGGCATATTGCGCATGGCTCCTCCCATTTTATCCATTATCTGTGTATGAGTTGATTTACACAATGTTCCGGCGGCAAAAAACAGCATGGATTTAAACATTGAATGATTGAAAGTGTGAAGTAAAGCTGCGGCATATCCCGAAAAACTCAACAGAGGTAAACTCCAGCAGGCGCCTAATATGCCGGCGCTTATGCCCAAACCGATTATACCGATATTTTCTATGCTGGAATAGGCAAGCAGGCGTTTTATATCCCTTTGACGCGCTGCTTTTGAGATGCCATAAACGCTTGTAATTACGGAGGCGGTGAGGATAATGAGGGCAATAATAAACAAATCCGACTGTAAACAACTCACAATCCGCAGCAAGCCGTAAATCCCCATTTTGATAACCGCCCCCGACATAAATCCGCTCACGTTTCCGGACGCCGAAGGATGAACCTCCGGCAACCATGTGTGCAGGGGAACAAATCCGGCTTTTATGCCGAATCCTATAAAAAACAACAGAAACAACGGATAATTCCTGTTATGCGCAAAATATTCGGCAACAGCGTCAAATCCTGTGGAATCGCTTGCCTGTGAGGCGATGGAAAAAGCCGACAAAAGCACAAACAGACACACGTGCATTTGTACAAGATAGTTGATTGCGGTTTTGAGTTTTTCTTTTTTTTCTCCTTCAAAAATCACCAAAATAAATGTAGCGCCTGTCATCATTTCCCAAAAAAGGAGGAAAGTCATTGTATCACGAAACAGTATAACGCCTAACATGGAACAGTATAAACAAAGATATGCAACAAAATGCAACGACAATTCCGTGTCGGTTTTAGTTTTTTCGTACGATTTCAAATATCCTGCGGAATACCAGAACGCGGTTATTGCAACAATATTCAACAGGGTTATAAATAAGGCGGATAACAGGTCGATATATAATACCGGACGAAAAAATCCCACAGAATACTGCTCTCTGTATCCTGCACTTAACGACGGGATGTTGAGCAGTAAAAATATCGTAAATAAAACCCCTAAGAGTAATAACGACAACGAAAACAGTCCTTTCCGACGTTTGGGGATAAAAAAAACACCGAGCGACAACAAAGGCAGTATGAAGAATAAAAAAACAAGTTCCATCTAAAATAAAATTACAATTTTTGGCTGCAAAGATACATCAACTTTTCAGAAACCACATATCATAAGTAGTAAAGGCGTGCAGGACAAAAGATACGCTGTTTCAAAAAGCATAAAACAAGTCTGTTTCCGGATTGCGACGGCTGCGCCTCGCAACGACGCTACGTCGAACGAAGGAAGCATAGTTGACACCTCTTACCCATAGCTCCTCAAAAAAAGATTTAACCTGAAAAATCCGCAGGATTTTAAATCCGTTCAATCCGTTTAATTCGGTGACAAAAAGAAAAATTCGTGGATTAAACTAATTCGTTCAATTCGGTGACAAGATATTTTACAGTGGAGCATATCGGAGTCGAACCGATTACCTTTAGACTGCCAGTCTAACGCTCTAGCCAGATGAGCTAATGCCCCTTTTGTTTTTTAGTTTACTTCGTGCAATTCGTATTCGAAGCCTTCCATAATCGGATTATGAAGCACTTTGACACACAATTCGTTTACAATTGTCATTGCTTTTTCTTTGTTGTTTGCATCTACTTCCAAAGTGATATGCTTTCCTATGCGCACATTCCGCGCATCCGAATATCCTAAGCCTGACAGAGTCATCCCCACAGCTTTTCCTTGCGGATCAAGTAAAGCTTTTAGAGGCATAACGTCGATTTCTGCAATAAATTTCATATTTACCTATTTATTGTGTTTAAATTTAGTCATTTTTAAAGCAGCCATAGCTGCTTCCACGCCTTTATTTCCATATTTTCCTCCCGAACGGTCTAATGCCTGTTCGAGCGTATTAACGGTCAATACTCCAAAAATCACAGGGACTTTTGTTAACAGTCCTGCTTGCAGTATTCCGTTAGCTGTTGCCTGACAGATATAATCAAAATGCGGCGTTTCTCCTTTTATAACGCATCCTAAACAAATTATCGCATCCGGATTATATTTTTCTGCAATTGTTTGTGCGGCAAAAGGGAGTTCAAAACATCCCGGAACCGTTTCTATTATAATTTCTTTGATTAAAACGTCATTGTTTTGTAATTCGTTTGCAGCGCCTTCCAAAAGTTTGGATGTTATTTCGTCATTCCATTCCGACACAAGTATAACAAATCTTTTCTTCTCCCCTGAGGGGATAATTCCTTTGATTTCCGATAAATTATGTAAACTTGATGCCATGAATTTATTTTGAAGCTAATGTTTTAGCACGTTCAATGTATTTGTCGATAGTGCGGGCTTCGCTGCTTTGGGGATATTTATATTTTATTTCTTCATAAAGCGCCAGCGCCGGGTCATATTTTTGCAGTTTTTCGTACACAATGGTAGCTTTCATCAAATACGAGGGCGTTAAAGAATTATCTTTTTTACGGGCGGCACGTTCAAAGTATTTAACTGCGTTTTCCAGTTCTCCAAGTTCCACATAACAGTTTCCTATATTTGCCAATGCTCTCGGAGCCAATATTTCGTCATCGGATTTAAATTTCGTAAAATAATCTATAGCCTCGCTGTATTCGCCTAATTTCAAACAGCAGACGCCTGCATAAAAATTTGCCAGCCGTCCCGAAGGCGTTGAACTGTAGTCGTTGGCAATGCTTTCAAAACCCGGTTCCAACACTCCGCTACCTTTTAATGCTAATCTAAAAGAATCTTTTTCGAAATTATTTTGTGGTACATACATGTATTCCAAAGCCTCAATATTTTTTGGTTTCATAATAAATTCCGTGTATCCGAAATAAATTATAATGATAAGTAACAATCCTCCGATTCCGTAGATTAAGAAATTTTTATTTTTATTAAAAAAATCTTCCACTTTATGGATCCCTTCTACGATTTCAGCAGTTGTTTGTTCTTTGCCTTTATCTATACTTTTTTGTTTTTTATCCGACATAGTTATTTTTACTTTTAAATATTCTTTTTTAAAAAGTTTCGCAAAAGTAATCTTTTTTTGGGAATTGATACAATAAATTGTTACATGTTTTCAACAAAAAATAACAACACGCTATATATCAGCGCAAAAAATTATCATAAGATATTGAATAATTCGGTGCTGCGGGCATTGAAATGTCGGAAATTATATTGAATTATGAAGCCCCTCTGTCCCCCTCAATGGGGTTTTGGAATTATGAATTGATGTTTGATGACCCGTTAACAGGGGTTCTAAACCTGTGCATGCAATAAGGACTTTAAGAATTTTCATAAAACCTGCACAAAGAAAAACATTACTTCCACTTTATTTACCAAACAAAGCAATCGGGTGTACGACAAAAATCCCATTGTCGTTCCCCCGCACTGCGCTTTTCGCTTGTACGGGGTTATCGAGAGGGCAACTCCTGCGGAGTTTTACGTTGTTGGAGTCGCTTTGTCGTTTGTCGGCACAGCCAACCCCGCAAGGAGAACCTCGTCAAGCAAAGCGCAGCAATGTGGGGGAACGAGGGATTTTTGTCGACCACCGGGGGACTAAAATAATTTGTGAGCCGAGCAACTGTTTAAATCATGACCAAATTCCGTAATTCTGTCGAAAAATATCGCTCGTTTGAGGAAAATGAAATAGGATCAAGCAATAAAAAATCCGTTTAAATATCAGAGATTAAAACCCCCAGTGCAACGCTTGTTTAGGGCTAAATCCATCATTAAAAAATTTGCGCGGCAACTGGGGGGTAGAAATCACAAAACCTTCAAAAAGAGTGACGGGAACCTCAGCTGCTTTTTAGGCGTTCCTTAGAGTCATGATTTTACTCTTTCGTAATACTCTCGTGTACGTGTGTCCACTTTTATTATTTCGCCTTGTTCGATGAAGAGCGGCACTTTGATTTCGGCTCCGGTTTCCAGAGTTGCGG
>JAISRS010000522.1 GCA_031273485.1 Prevotellaceae bacterium | reverse complement strand
CAGTTAGGCCGTATGTTCAAGACCTTTTCATAGAACTCATCCAGTATTGTTTGCTCTTTCATGCCTCTATTATACCTCTTTTACCTTGTTTCCACTATAGGTCCGGATGTCCCAGAAATATTCTTATTAACAATTTTAGTTTAAGTGATATATTGCTTAAATATAGAACATATAAGTAAGGAGGAGCGCGGGGGTGTCAGTTACCCATATGCGTTTACTTACAAAAATTTAACCACGAATCTCACCGACGTCACGGACAAAAACGGGGAATTCCGAACAAAAAGTCCGTGTTTTCCGTGTAGACCGTGGTTAGTAAAGAAACTAAGTAAACGCATATGTGTCAGTTACCCCCTGTGTTAACAGAGCCGTTTACCCCTAGCCGGGGATGAACGCGGCGGGTTTGGGCTTACGGCCCAGACCGGCTTTGAAGGTAGGGCGGGGCTTCGGCCCTGTACTTTGCGGCTGCGCCCGTATTCAGCTAGCAGTTTGTTGCGCTTCGCGCATAAATATAGTATAATTATACTTTGAAAACTGCGTAATGAGCCCATTAATCGAGATTTTTTGCATGAATATGCAAAAAATCTACAAGTACAACAGGCTCCTGGTTTTTTTTAGGCAATGCGACATAGGCAATGCGATGTATTGACAGTACTTCGCAGATCGGCAATCATTGAGTTGATTATGTGTCCAGTGTTCGGGCCGTCCGGGCTTTTTAGGGGTTTGGCTCGGCCCCTACGAGGGCAATACTCACCCAGCGAGAGCGGGGTGAGAAGATTTCGGAACTGCAGACGGACATGACATGTCATGTCATTGCGCCCATTCTTATGCGAAAAACACATAGGAACACAATGGAGGTTATGATATGTCAAGTAAAGTATTTATAAGCTGGTCCAGCGAAGATCCACGGGTAAGGGAAATCGCCGAATTCTTTCAGGCGTGGTCTAAATGCATTTTTGGAGACAGAATAGATTTTTTCTATTCCGAAGATATCATGCCTGGCGTTGACTCCAGGGATGAAATCGAAAATGAGATTAGTGCAGCTCAATTCGCGTTTTTCTTTTTATCCCAACGTACTTCCAAAGCGTCCTGGGTGGTCTTTGAGGCTGGATGTTTAAATAATTTGTTAAAAAATGGAAACGGCTACTTTTTATTGACGGATATTTCCGTACAGGATTTTCACAGACTTTGTCCCCCTTTATCTAAATATCAGGCATCGCAGATAAACTCTGCCGGAGATGTTGAGAAAATCGTAAAAAGGATGTGTGAGAAACTTGGTATTTCGGGAGGTGATAGGTTACACATCGTAGCCGAAACGAAACAGGCCTATCCGGAATTAGCTGATTTTTTGAAAGAAGTTCCCGATAGGGTTCAATTGCTACCGGATAGATATACCGGCTTGTTGCCCTATGGAGACAACATAGACTGTTCAAACAATTTCAAAATGCCCCGGATATTTTCTGAATTTAAGAAAGAACTATTTATGGTTGGAATCAACTTGAATTATCTTTTGAATCTCAGAGCAGATCAAACCAACTTTGTCAAGATGATAAATGTTCTCGTAGACAACCCGGAAAAAAGAGTTAACCTTTGTATTTGTGATATTTGGGAAACGCACATTCGTTACACATATGACAAAGTTGTTGCTGGATATGCAAATACAGAAATCGAAGGACTCGCGGAGGTTTTTCAAGATAAAGAGTCATGCCTGTATATTAACACATTTATAAAAAAAGTTGCCGGTAATAAGTACGATCAAATAACCGGTCAGTTAACCATCAAAAAAATTGAGACACTGGTAGACACCTTCTGGTTTGTGGACGCCGATGCTATTAACGAGACCGGCGTCATGATGCTTGCTCCCATGACCGGACTGTCAGGTTATGACCGTGGCGTTTTCTTTGCTGATCAGAAAAATCGGGGAAGCATTTTTAATCATTATTATGAACTCTGCAAGAACAGTTTTAATCGCCATAGTAAACCTGTTTGGCCGAATTTTAGCTGAAACCAGTACGAGGTTTTTAAGCGGGGTACATTATGGATAATAAAGAATTTTTTCAATGGACAGAACAGGAAATAATAGATTTTTTTCTAACATCCAATAAGAGAAGCGGGTTAGTTCTTCCTGTTGTTATGAAGGGATTGTCAAGCGTTTTAATGGGTACACCAATTGTAGCCGTTGGTTTAGTGGATAAATTACATATCTTTACGGATACACCGCTGGTAAATGAAGGGCTAATATTACCCGCATTATTCCTTGAAGGCGGTATTGCCGCTTGTTTGGCCTGTGCAAATGTGTTTAATGAGAAGCCAAAGAAGATACTTGAAAATTATAAATTTTTGGAGACATTGAAAAATTATTATAATAATTTAAAAGCGGGGGATGAAGAATCAAGAAATAATAGATCAAAAGAAAGTGCCATTGACTATTATGATAAATCATTACGTGCAGCACTTACATTGGGAAGGGATTTTGGAAATGCTTTTGAAAAGAAACCGTGGCTAGTTGAATTATTCAAAGCGGATGCCTTGTCATATTTGGGTTCGATTAATACTTACAAATCAACATCAACCGGAGATTTTTCCGTTGGGGCTGATAATTTTAAGAATGCGCTGGGGTTTATTGATATGGCAAAAAAACACAATGCCTTTTCAATTGACAGAGAATTGGAGATTGCAAGTTTTGGCCTTGCTAATGAGTTGAGAGACCTTGATGCTATAGAATCATTTATTCAAGATAATAAAATGCAGAATTATGATAAAAGGTTTACGCCGCTTATTGCGGAGGCTGAAAAATGGCAAAACGAAAGCGCCTATTCTCTCATAGCGGGAAGTGAGATTGTTGAATTTCTCTCTAATAAGGATAATTATACGCCGAAAAAAAAAGCGAAAGATACATTCAATAAGATAGCGATAACTATCCCTTCTCTTTTGAAAAGAAATGGTGATATGAAGCTGAATAAGGCACTTGGAAGATATTATTCGATTAAGGGGGCCTATGATCTTATTCTGCTAAAATATAAAATTGGCGATCCCGATACAAATATTTCTGAAGTAAGAAAAAAAACAGATAAAGCCTTAATGTATCTGACCAGGAGTTATTGTAATGATTCTAATATGACAGTTGACAAGTATTTAATGTCCTCAACTTATAATTCAGAGCTACAAATCGCCCTTGCGAGAAATTTTACAGTTCTTTATGCATTAGGCTATTATACACAGAATCCTGAATTAAGGGAGGAGCAATTGGAATATTTATCCCGTGCATACAGGAAAAACAAAAACAAAATAAACGAAAAAAAGTTTTTTAATAGTATTGATGTAGCAATCGGGCATGTCTTAAAACCGCTTGATCTTCAGATTGAAAATACCGACAACCTCATTGAAAAAATTATTTCTAAAATCAATCTTTCCGAATCGAATATCCTCAGAGAGCAGGTTTGATAAATGAACATACCTTTTTATAATGCTGCCCGCGAATATGCAGTGTATAAAGATGAATTTGATGCCGCTATAGCTACAGTAATTTCATCAGGTGCTTTCATATTGGGCAGGCAAGTTGATGAATTTGAGGAAGACGTCATGACATATACCAGCGCGAAATACGCAGTAGGTGTAGCAAGTGGCAGCGACGCTCTGGTTGTCGCGTCCGATATTTTAGAATTCAGAAACGATGCGGAAGTAATAACCCCGGTGTTTACCTTTTTTGCCTCTGCATCGTGCATTGCCCGGCTGGGCGGAAAACCGGTCTTTTGTGATGTTGATGAAGACACTTTTTGTATGGATATGCAAGACGCAGAAAACCGGATAACGAAACATACAAAAGGCATACTGCCGGTACATCTTTTTTTACAAATGGCAGACATGAACCATTGTATGGAATTGGCCGAAAAATATCGGCTTTTGGTACTGGAAGACGCGGCGGAAGGCTTTGGTATGAAATGCCTGTATCAGGGCGTATATAAACACGCAGGTACTATCGGGGATTTCGGTATATTTTCATTTTTCCCGACCAAAACCCTTGGTGGATATGGTGATGGCGGCATGATCGTTACCAATGATAAAGACTTATATCTAAAAGCAAAAAGCTATAGGGTACATGGATCGACTATACCGCATCATCACGATTATATCGGTTATAATTCACGGCTTGATACATTACAGGCAGCAATCTTACAGGTAAAGCTTTCAAATATTGATAAAGTTATCGAAAAACGGTCGCGGCACGCTGCTCAGTACAGAGAGCAATTGAAAGACATTGCGGGAGTGAAAATACCTTTAGTTAAAGATGGGAAGAAAGAAGTAAACTATGCATTTTGTATTCAAGTGGAAAAACGGGATGCTCTTGAAGTATTTTTAAAAGAAAAAGGAATAGGTACATCTGTTTATTATCCTGTTCCGATGCACCTGCAAAAATGTTTTGCCTATTTGAGATACAAAAGAGGTGATTTTCCCATAGCGGAACATTTGTGCGAAACAGTATTGGCTCTGCCTATGTTTCCAGAACTCACCGAGGATGAGGTGAGTTATGTGTGTGAAAGCATTAAGGAGTTTTATATCCGATGAGTGAGAAAAATTATTTTGCCCACGAATCCAGCTATATAGACGATAGCGCTGAAATCGGAAAAGGGACTAAGATTTGGATCAATGTCCAGATACGGGAACATGCTCATATCGGTAATGATTGTACCTTAGGCAAGGACACCTATATTGATAAATATGTTTCTGTTGGCAATAGAGTTAAGATTCAGAATGGTGCTTCCATGGGTCATGGGGCAACGATAGAAGATGATGTTTTTGTCGGTCCTTATGCTTTAATTACCAATGATCGGTTTCCGCGGGCTTTTAATAAAGACTGGCAAATAACGAAAACGCTTATCAAGAAAGGCGCTTCCATTGGTGCCAATGCGACAATAGTTTGCGGTATTACAATAGGGGAATACGCAATGGTGGGTGCCGGAAGCGTTGTAACCAAGGATGTCCCTCCATACACGCTTGTTGTTGGAAATCCCGCAAAACAAATAGCCCGCGTTTGTAAATGTGGTGGCAGAATAGTTAATAATATTTGTTCTTTGTGCGGCAAGAAAGATAAAGCGCCAAGAGGCAAAGAATGTTAAATATTGCACTTGTTGGTTTCGGTTATTGGGGGCCGAATATTGCAAAACAGTTATACAACAATCCTGATGTGAAAATTTGTTATATATGTGATAAAAAGCAAGATCGGCTTGACAAGGCAAAGAGTATTTATGCGGCGCAAATTAATTATATTCTGAACTATTCTACCATCTTGGATGATAACAATATTGATGCTGTTGCTATCGCAGTGGAAACCAGCACCCATTTTCATCTTGCAAAACAGGTGCTTCTGGCTGGCAAGCATATATTTATAGAGAAACCTCTTGCTTCGGCTGTTTCAGAAGCCATTGATTTGAAATTGCTTTCAGATAAGACAGGCAAGATTATACACATAGATCACGTAATGATGTATCATCCATGTGTACAAAAGATTAAAGAATTGTACAATGCAGGAGAAATAGGGGAAATCGTCCATTTTGATGCATCCCGAAGAAATTCGGGGCAAGTTAAAGAAGATGTGAATGTCATGTGGGATTTGGCTATTCACGATTTGTCTATTCTGGATTATCTTATTAATCCAGGTCTGCCGGACTCTTTATTCGCCATAGGATATAAAACTATCAACAAAAGAGAAACATTAACATCTTTAATGCTTAAATTTGGAGATTTGACAGCCAATATTAAATCACATTGGTTATCCTCTATTAAAGAACGGAAGATTATTATTGTAGGAACTAAAAAAATGGTTGTTTATGACGATGTATCTTTGGCAGACAAACTAAAAATCTATGATAGTAGATTGACATCAAAAATAAATGATACTAATTACAGTGATTATATTGTACAAGCGGAGACAGAGAATAGCTTTGTACCCGAAATAAAAATATCTGATGCATTATCTAATAGCATTTCGTATTTTTTGTCATGTGTTAAATTTAATATGCCGTCTGTTTCCGGTCCTGAACAAGGAATAAGATTACTTAAAATATTAGAAAAAGCTGATAAATGGCTTGCAGCAGGGAATAATTAATGGGCATTTGCAAATTCACCTACAATGCTTATCAAAAATTTATTACTTCGATTTTGCACAATGGTTATGTTATTGGTAATTATCAGACTTATACGGATTTCGAGAAAGTATGTATACTTCGTCATGACATTGATGTGGATATAGCAAAGGCAGTAAAATTTGCTGAAATTGAACATGCAATGGATGGAGTTCAAGCATCGTATTTTGTATTACTCAATACGAGTTTTTATAATGCCTTTGAAGCTCGAAATATTAAGGGAATAAAGAAGATTGCGAATTTAGGTCATTTGGTAGGATTGCATTTTGATGAGACACAATATGTTTGGGGAAAAAATATTAATTGTCTTACAGAATATATTTTAAAAGAAGTTAATTTGCTTGAACAAATCATTGAAATTCCAGTAAATATTATTTCTATGCATCGCCCTTCAAAGTTTTTGTTGGAATCAAATCTATGTGTTCCTGGAATTATAAATACATACAGCGCGCTTTTCTTTAAAGACTTTAAATATCTATCCGATTCTATGCATACATGGAGGGAGGATGCTGAGAAAATAATCATTGATGGTAAATTTAAAAGGATACATATTCTTACCCACCCGTTTTGGTATACAGATCAACCGGAAACGATGCGTGATAAAGTATATAATTTTATTATTAATGGTAATTTACAGCTCTATAATGAATTGCATAAATCCGTTCTACCTAATATTAATAATTTGATTAAACAGGAAGAAATTGAGATATAAAGAGTTATGGCGAACCGTCACCAGCGAAATCATGAAAGAGAGTATAATTTAGGCATGCAACAATGACGAAGATGCAAGATTATTCAAACGGGAATATACAAAAAATCAATAACCGGCCTTCCCTGCTGGCTACAAGTTGCCTATATGCTCCAGAACCGTTCTATCTATCGGGTGCCCCATGCACTGCGGGAACCTTGAGTTATTCTTCTGTCCGATACTATCGCACGTATTGCCTGCTCCGCCGCATTGTTTGTCCAGGGTATGTTCTTATCTGCGTATTTCGGCTGACTTGAACACTAAATACGGAATTATTGGAACACTAAAACGGAAACATTTGAACGCCATGCCGGGGGGAAGAGAAAAGTCCATACCGGTAAGAATTTACCGGT
>JAISRS010000462.1 GCA_031273485.1 Prevotellaceae bacterium | reverse complement strand
CTTCATAATTCTTATACGCTTCTTCCATAGCTTCATAAAATTTTTCTCCGAATTTTCGGATAATCGGTTCTTTTAAGAATCTGAACACAGGTATTTTTTCTTTTTTACCCAAATCTCTTGCTGAGGTACAGACGCTCCACTGGTCGTAATTTAGGGCTGTGATATTGTCGAAAGTTTTGAGTCTTATAGGATATAAGTGGCACGAAATTGGTTTATTGAAAGGAATATCTCCGTTTTTGTATGCTTTTTCTATTCCGCAGAAGCATATTCCCTTGTACGAAAAATACGCGTAAGCGCATTCTTTGTGATCGCCAACCAAAGGCGTAACGAGTTCTTTATCCGCATCAATTGCTGTCGCCCCTTTTTCTTCTATCGCAAACGCTCCTCTGGGAGTGAGATACGGTTTTATTTTGGCTATGTGTTTTTCGAGCAAAACTTTCTCTTCTTTTTCGAGCGGAGCGCCGCTGTCGCCATATACACAACACGCTCCTAAACAGCGCTGTAAATTGCATGCAAAGCGCTGTTCAAATAAATCAAGACTGATTACTTTATCTTCTATCTGTAGCATTATTATTGTGTTTCGATATTTAATTATATTTATTTCCTGTCATCAAAAAACGGCGGATTTTTTCACGGTTCTTTGACGCACACATTCAAAAGCGATTACAGCGGCGGCGGCGGAAACGTTCAGCGATTCGATATTGCCGAGTAGAGGAATTTTGACTGTTTCGTCAGCCATTTCCAAATTACTTTTTGATATTCCGGATTCTTCCGAACCCATTATAATTGCCACAGAACCCGACAAATCCGCATCGTAATAATTATTATTCGACCGTTCGGTTGTTGCCACTGTTTTTATATCATAATTTTTAATTAGATATATTGCCGATTTCAGATTTGGAACCCTGCAAACAGGAACATAGTTTAATGCTCCGGCGGAAGTTTTCATTGCGTCAACATTCATTGGCGCAGCGCCTTTAGCCGAAACAACAATTGCGTTCACACCGGCGCATTCGGCGGTTCGGGCTATTGCGCCGAAATTTCTCACATCAGTGATTTTGTCCAACAGCAGTAGAAAAGCGCTGTTGCCCGATTCTCTGATATTTTCCAGAACTGTTTCCAAATCCGAATATTCGGCGGAAGCCAAAAAAGCGACCGTTCCCTGATGATTTCCGCCTTTTGCCAAGCGGTTAAGGCGTTCTGCCGGAACTCGGTTGAGGGTAATATTTTTTTGTTTCGACAGATCGATTATTTGATGAAACATTTCGGCGCCGGCGCCTTCACGAATCATAATTTTTTCAAAAGTCCGTCCGGCTTTTAACGCTTCAAGAACAGGTCTTAGACCAAAAATTTTGTTATCCTCCATTGTCTATTCCAATTCGTCGAGATTAACTCTGCGAACTACTCCTCTTTTGGAAGAACGTATGAAATTCAATATAATATCTCTTTCTTCGGTTTGAGGAAAATCCGTTTCGACCTTATTGCAGGCATCAGTGGTATTCAGGTTGCCTTGATAGATTATTCGATATATCGAACTGATTTCTTCGATTTTCTGTTGTGAAAATCCTCTTCTTCGAAGCCCTATCCTGTTCACTCCTCCAAACGACAGAGGCTGGTGACCTGCAATTATATACGGAGGAATATCTTTGCCCACCAGCGAGCCGCCCATTGTGATGACATGAGCGCCGATGCGGGTAAATTGGTGAGTGCCTGTTTTTCCGCCGAGTATGGCATAATCTTCAATGTCCGTTTCTCCTGCCAATCCTGTGAATGAGGCTAATACAACATTATTGCCTATTACGCAATCGTGCGCCACATGCGAATAGGACATTATCAGACAGTTATTCCCTATCGCGGTTTTTAGTTTACCACTTGCTGCGGTTCCTCTGTTCACTGTGATACATTCTCTTAGCAGACAATTATCTCCTATTTCAACCCAGGATACTTCTCCTTTGAATTTCAAGTCTTGAGGTTCGGCGCCGATAACTGCTCCCGAAAAAACATGGCAATTTTTGCCGATTTTAACATAGTCCAATATTACCACATTGGGGTCTATTCTTGTGCCGTCGCCGATTTCCACATGTTCGGAAATATAGGAAAAAGGGGCAATAGATACATTTTGACCTATTTTTGCATTTGGGTGTATATAATTCATATTCAGCTGAAATTTAAAATTGAGCGTAAATTTAAAATATTATTATTATTATTATTATTCATTTAATTAATCAATATAAGTGGTACGTAATATATTTGGTATTTGTTTTTTAACATTTAAACATTTCTGTAAAATATTGTTTTGATACTTCCGGTTTTGTATATTTAATATTGTGAATCATTTATTTTTTATAATTTGAGCAGTGAGTTCTCCTTCCGCCACAAGTTGATCTCCCACAAAAACTTGCCCGAACATTGATACAATCCCTCTGCGTATGGGTTCCAGCAAAACGAGGCGGAAAATTAACGTGTCGCCCGGCACAACCTTTCTTTTGAATTTCACTTTGTCAATTTTAAGAAAATAAGTTGAATACTTTTCCGGGTCATCCAGATTTCCCAAAGCCAATATTCCGCCAACCTGCGCCATTGCCTCAACCTGAAGCACTCCGGGCATTACGGGTTCTGCCGGAAAATGCCCCACAAAAAAAGGCTCGTTCATTGTAACGTTTTTGATTCCCACAACACATTCGTTTGTTCGCAGTAGTATCTTATCCACCAGCAGGAACGGCGGGCGATGCGGCAGAATGGACATTATTTTATTGACGTCGAACTGCGGCGGTTCGTTCGGGTCGTATTTCGGCGGTACGGGCTTCAACATTTCTTTTTTGATAGCTTTACGCAACTCTTTAGCTGTGTCGGTATTCATCTTGTGACCGGGTTTAAAAGCTATCACTTTTCCGTTGATCCGGTATCCTATAAGAGCCAAATCGCCGATGAGGTCTAATAATTTATGACGGGCGGGTTCGTTGATAAATCTCAATTCCAGATTATTCAGATAACCTTCGGGAACGCGTTCCACTGTGGGTTTGTTGAACAGTTGGCTCAGATGCTGCAATTCGCAATTGTCAATTGCATTTTCCACTATAACAATTGCATTTTCAAAATCTCCGCCTTTTATGAGATTATTTTTATACAGGGTTTCCAGTTCGTGCAAAAAGACGAATGTTCGGCACGGGGCTATTTCCTTTTCAAAGTCGTTTACGGATTCCAAACGAGCCGATTGGGTGTTGAGAACCTTGGAATTGAAATCAATGGTAACATCCACGCTGAAAGTTTCGTCGGGATATATAACTATTTCTTTGTCACTGTCATCGTCCCTGAACACCGTTTTTTCTTTGATGTTGTAATAAACCCTGTCGGCGTCCTGTTCCTGCAAGCCTGTTTTATTTATTGCTTCCACATATTTTATTGCGCTTCCGTCCAGTATCGGTACTTCGGGAGCGTTGATTTTGATCAGAGCGTTATCTACGCCCAGCATCCACAGCGAAGCCATAAGATGCTCAATGGTACTTACTTTGACGCCATCTTTTTCGAGCGTGGTTCCGCGCGAAGTTGCCGTAACATTGTCGGCTACAGCGCTTATTATCGGCTGTTCGGGAATATCTGTTCTTTGAAATTTAATTCCGTGATTTTCTTTAGCAGGACAAATTACTGTTTCTACGTTCAATCCGGTATGTAATCCTTTGCCCTCCAGCTTAACTTCCGATTTTAAAGTATATTGTTTTTCTTGCATTGCAATTTATACGTATAAAAATATTTTTAAGGTTGCAAATGTAATAAAAATTTCCCGACTATGTAAATTTCTTTCGCTTAACGGGTGATTTATCGACAAAAAGAAATAATTTTTATCATCCTATTCCACATTCGGATATTGATTTGTGTTGATATTACATGTAAAAAAGATTTAATTCATTTTCCAAAATAAATTATACTTAAATCGTCCGTCAACTCTTAAATCAACCGAAAAAACAGTATTTAATCTGCTCAAAAATCATTTATTTTAGTTACCGAATTAACCTGATGGAACGAATTAAAAAATCCGCAGTATTTTTTTTGTTGAATACATAATCTTTCTTTAAGGACTTTAAAACACCATCACCACTACCAACAAAAAAGCGGCTAAATCTTATTTTGAGGCGCTATGGATGGAGTTCCCTTCGTTCGGCATAGCGATAGCCCGAAGGGCTTAATTTTCATAACCGCAGGTCATCGACCTGCGGAATATACAGCGATATACTTCTGCCTGAAAGGTAAATTGAAATAATAATAATTAGTCCTGCCTTTCAGGCAGTG
>JAISRS010000455.1 GCA_031273485.1 Prevotellaceae bacterium | reverse complement strand
ATGCGTTGCGCCACAAAACTGCGCCAAATATCGGTCATTCGGAAACTGCAAAAAGACGGCAAGTACAATAGAGGAAAAGTTTCTTTGAACCATGTGGTATTTTGACTGTTGAAGGGACACCAAGTACTTTTCCCTATGGCTGCGGCTGCGGCTTTTGTTTCGTCAAACAATACGGGTAATGCTCCTGTCAGTCGATAAATGGCGTCAACATCAGGATTTTCATTCGCCAGTCCTTGCTGTATGGGACATTTGCAGGATTGTAAAGCGCCTGCATCAGGAAGATTTTTCCGTATATGGTTCAACGAAAATCCACGAGGCCATATATTTTTATCGGAAAATAATTTATATATATTTATCCATCCGTTATTTTGATATAAGGGTACAGTATGATTTTCTACCCGTGTATTCCAAAAATCGGAATAGGGAAAATTATCATCATCGGTCTCAATAATAGTATTTGCTCCCGACTTCATGGCAATTAAATAGCCGATATTTTTTCGCGCATAATGATTCTTGGGTAATTGCTTCACCAATGAAAACTCCAGCATTTGTTGCCTCTCTATGGAATAAAAATCACAACCAGCAAGAGAAAAATCTGCAGGAGATTTTGCATCACCAACAATAATAAAGGAAATATTTCTGTTGGAAATGTCTGTTGCTATCTTTTTTAGCACAGGATTATCCTGCTTTGCAATAGATGTAACGACTAAGAATATATTATTCATGATTTTTTATGATAATTTTTCATACCGGTTTTAATATTTTGATCTTTTTCATAAATCTTATTTTAACCGCCACGCGAAAATAATCAAAATTTTTGAAAAATGAATTTTGAGATTCACCTTCGGTTCGTGCGTTCCACTTGGCAGGGATTTCATTGATTTTCACGCCTAATCGTAGAGGTTTTAATGCTGTCTCAAGAAAAAACGGGTGTTTTGTTTCTTCCCAATTGATGCTTTGTACTAATGGAACAGGAAAAATTCTGTAAGCATAAGTTAAATCCGTTAATTTAGAGAAAAAAAGCCATGATATGATTTTCTGAAAAATAAAATTCAATATAAGTTTTACTTTATTATATCCTCTGAAATTTCCGTCTTCTATCCATCGCGATGCTGTAATTATATCTTCCGGGCTGTTTTTTATTAATTCGATAAATTCAGAAACTATATTAGGGTCTGTTTCCAAATCGGTGGACATCATTATTACATGTGTACCCTTAACTAAATCAAATGCTTCTCTCATTGCCGAACCAATAAAAGGTTCTTTTTGGTAGTATATTCCGACGGGAACATTTTCGTTTATTTGCCGGATATATTCGGCTGTTTTTACACATTCGGGAGTACTTTTGTCACACAAGATGATAAGCAATTCACATATATCCTCTTTACAACAAGTATTCATAATAATTTCCACTGTCTTTTTTAATGAATATGTCTCATTAATTGCAGGCAAAACAACAGAAACAGATGTCTTGTAATAATTCATACTTTTATATTCTTTGCAACCAGTCGGCATATACCATTTGTAATGTTTCCCTAAGTTGATATTTTTGTTGAAATCCCAATGATTTTATCAGACTGTTATCACCAAGCAACAATGGTTCATCGGAAGTGCGAAGCAATGATTTGTCCTCTATAATTTCAACTTTCACGTTGGCTATATCAATCAACATTTGTAAAACTTCTGCTATCTTATAAGCTTTACCTGTACAAATATTTACAGGCATTCCACGTTTGTCATTTTCAATCAGCAGCATCATAGCGGCAACACCGTCACGGACGTCTATAAAATCACGCGCTGACTCCAAGTTTCCAACGCGAACGACAGGTTCCAGAATACCTTTAGATATGAGTGCGAGTTGGCGGGCAAAATTTTGTATCGCAGTTGCAGGAGGATGTCCTGTGCCAACATGTATAAACATTCTCGGAAAATACACGGGTAAATCGTAATTTGAATAATATTGATACCCCAATAATTCTACTCCGGCTTTTGATACTCCGTATGGGGTTACCGGTCGCAGATTTTGATGCTCTTTTAAAGGGCAATCCGTAATATCAAAATCACCATATTCGGCACTGCTGCATGCAAGTAAAACTTTGGTAAATAGCCCATTTCTCAAAGCACATTTAAGCACGTTCAAAGAACCCACGTAATTTGTGTAATGTGTCAAATATTCACAATCCCATGATAATCCATTGAAAGCCTGTGCTGCCATGTGGATGACCAACTCGGGGTGCACTTTGTCGAATACTTTTTCAAGAGCATCTCTATCAATTATATCGCACCGAAATATGTTTTCGTCCCGCACAACTTCCATTCTGCTTGATGCACTGTTTCGTGCAATGCCATATACTTCGTTACCTCTTTCTTTATACATTCTGTAAAAATATGAGCCAACCATTCCTGTTATACCTGTTATCAAAATTCTCATTATCTTTTTTATTTTTTATCACTTTCCGGTAGTCCCCTTATCAAGTCCGAGGATGTTTATTCTCCGCTTCGGGAGCTGTCGCATTTTTCTTTCGTTGCGCAACAATGAGCCTGTAGCGTTCTATCACGGCGTTTTGCACCTTCACGTAAGACGTAAACCCTTCGTCGCCGTTCAGCAGTATCTGCGCATTAATCCGGTCAACGACACCTTTGTAGGCGGCGTCGGTAACAGCGCGGGCTGCCTTGACGTCGCCCGAATGTCTGCCGCTTTTTTCGATGTAGCGCTCAAACTGCAAATCAATATATGCCTGACTGGCAGTTTCGAGGCGTTTCACCCAGTCGGTTGCGCCGATACGCTCGATGTCGGCTGAACAGGGTTCAAGATTGCGCAACAAACTTGCCAAAGCCGTAGATTCCTTTGCCAGTCCCAGGGAAAGCGGATTACCGAGTTCCCGTTCCGATTTCCGGATGACGGCAATAACGCGCTCGGCGGCTTCGGATATTT
Source organism: Prevotellaceae bacterium (assembly GCA_031273485.1). Classification (GTDB taxonomy): domain Bacteria; phylum Bacteroidota; class Bacteroidia; order Bacteroidales; family UBA932; genus JAIRLF01. The sequence continues at coordinate 55 of JAISRS010000455.1, read as the reverse complement.
CCTCTTCATCGGCGTTGAGGCATATCTTCACAAAAGATTTCAACGCTCCGTAGGC
>JAISRS010000443.1 GCA_031273485.1 Prevotellaceae bacterium | reverse complement strand
GGCGATGAAACGCCATAAACATTGTCGTAAAACATAAAGTTGAAATTAAAAATAATAAATAAAAATACTAATGATAAAGTATATCGCACCCACATTAACGGCGCTGCACAGCGCCGATGAAATTGACATCGAGTCATGCTTGAAACTGTATGACTATTTAATAGCAAACAATATCGACGGAATTGCCGTCTTCGGGACCTCCGGCGAATTTCCTCACATCCCGCTAACGGAAAAGAAAAAACTGATTAAAGCCGCCTCCACGCAAATTACCTCCGGCACGGAATACGTTGTAGGCACAGGAACCATGAACGCCAACGAAACCATAGCGCTTTCGGATTTTGCGTTTGAAAACGGAGCCGACGCAGTAATCGTCGTAAGCCCGTATTATTACGGCATGAGCGACGACAGCATCTTTACCTACTATTCCAAAGTCGCAAGCGAAGTAAAAGGCAACATCTATCTGTATAATTTCCCCGACAGAACAAGCTACTCGATTAAACCCCACACGGTTCTGGCGCTCGCACGAGAACACGGAAATATCATAGGAATAAAAGATACAATCCCCGACATGGGTCATACGGTTGATATTATCAAGGCGGTGAAACCCGAATTTCCGGATTTTGCAGTATTCAGCGCTTATGATAATAATTTTGTATATAACATCCTGTCCGGCGGAAACGGCTGCGTGGCAATTCTGGCGAACATCGCCCCGAAACTCTTCTCCAACTGGGTGAAAGCGGCAAAAGAAAAAGATTTCGACACACTTGCGGATATACAAAAAAAGGTTGACCGGCTGATGGATATCCTCTGGATTTATTCCCCCTTCCTTTCAACCACAAAAGCCATTTTGGTCGATAAAGGAATATTTGCCAAAGACCAAATGACATTCCCGTATCTGCCCTTCCCCGAAGCAAAAAAACAGGAACTGAGAGATTTTATGAAAGATTTTGAATAAAACATCAACAAATGAAAATCATAATTATCGACAGTAATTTAGGCTCAATCGACCTTGAGCGCAATGTGGCGGAACAATACGGATTTTCGATAGATAAACCCAAACAGTGCCGCACGGAAGAAGATGTTCTATCGGTAGTGAAGGACGCCGACGCTGTTATTGTTCAGTACGCGCCCGTTACACGGAAAGTTCTGGAAGCCTCGCCCAGTCTCAAAGTAGTGAGCGAATATGGAGTAGGCGTCGATAGCATCGACCTTGCAGCCTGCACCGAAAGAGGTATCGCAGTGTGCAATGTCCCCGACTATTCCTATCAGGAAGTGTCCGATCAGGCAATCGCCCTGACCCTTGCCCTGCACAGAGGCATTGTGATGCTGGATAAACAGATTCGCAGCGGGAGTTACGGTCTGTCGGCAGTGAAGCCATTGCACAGAATTTCGGGCAGAATATTCGGAGTAGTCGGTCTGGGACGCATAGCCCGCGCCGCCGCCCAAAAAGCTCTCGGAATAGGATACAAGGTCATCGGCACGGACATAGCATTTGCGCCCGGCACGGTCACCGACGACGGAATACCGGTAGTGACGTTCGACGAACTTCTGTCGCAAAGCGATGTCGTTTCGCTGCATGTGCCGCTGATGGCGGCAACCAGACATCTGATAAACGCCGCCGCATTGTCGAAAATGAAACAGGAAGCCATTCTGATAAATACCGCCCGCGGAGGCGTGGTTGATACGGAGGCGTTAATAGAAGCTCTGAAAAACAAAACAATCAGAGGGGCAGGATTAGATGTTTTTGAAACGGAACCCTTGCCCGAAAATCACCCTCTGACAGCGCTGGACAATGTCGTGCTGACGCCTCATGCAGGTTATTATTCCGAAGAATCGCTCTTTGAATTAAAGACGCGCCCGGTGCAAAACGCAGCGGATGTTTTGGCGGGTAAACAACCGCGAAATATACTGAATCCGTCGGTTTTAAAATGATAAACAACGGGAACTTCCAAAAACTGCTTTTTTGCGGCGTTCCCAATTAAATAAATACATATTATGAAAGGATTAAAAGGAAAAACCGCCGTTGTAACAGGCGGTTCGAGAGGAATAGGAAAAGCAATAGTAGAGCGTCTGCTCGAAGAAGGCGCCGGAGTTTTATTCTGCGGTCGCAACGCGCAAACCGGAGCGGCAACGCTCGCCGGATTCAAAGAACGCTACGGGGACAGGGTCGCTTTTGTAGCCGCCGATATGGGTGACAAGGATACGCCCGCCTTACTCGTGTCGAAATCAAGGGAAATATTTGGAGAGTTGGACTTTTTGGTCAATAACGCATTTCCCTTCACCGCCAAAGCCATTGACGCAACGTATGAAGACTGGGTACATGCGTTTATGGCAGGTCCTGCGGCTTATGCCCGCATGATTGCCGAATTTGTTACGCAGCGTCAGCGCAAGGAAGGCGCCGTGGTCTGCATTTCGAGCATTTCGGGACATATCGCCCAGCCTCTGCGCTGGACCTACAACGCGGCAAAGGGAGCGGTAAAACAACTGATACGTTGCGCCGCTATGGATTTAGCTCCGTCGGTTCGCGTCAATTGCGTCAGTCCCGCCTGGGTCTGGACGGACGAAGTGGCGAAAGCTACCTCCGACGGTACATGGGAAAGCGTGCCGCAGGCATGGCATGAATATCACCTTTTGCAACAGATGCAGGAGCCAAGTCAGATTGCCGCAACTGTGGCTTTTTTACTTAGCGACGACGCCGCCGTCATCACCGGACATGATCTCTACGCGGATTCGGGCTATCTGGCAATGGGACCGGAAGGATTAGGCAAAACCGCCAATTTCGCAGGAAGTATGTAAATCATCTAAAAAAAAGGAATATGAGTAAAATAATTGATCTCACCGCGCCGATGTTCAACGGCGCGCCGACGATGCCGATGGATCCGAAATTCGCCGTCACATGGCATTGTACGCTGGAAACTTTGGGCTACAATCTTTCGCGTCTCACCACTTCGACGCATCAAGGCACGCACATGGATGCGGCACGCCATTTTTATAACAAGGGAGAATGTATTGACGAGGTGGCTCTGGAACGTTGCGTTGTGCGAGCCGTGAAAATTGATTTGACAGGCAAACAGCCGAACGAGGCTATAGAACCCGCCGATTTGCTGCCTTACGAAGATTTCATAGATCAGGGATGCAGCATTTTGTTACACACGGGATGGGACAAATATTTCCCCGAACAATCGTTTTTTTCGGGATTTCCGTTTGTTTCAAAATCGCTTGCCAACTGGTTTGTTGAGAAAAAAATCGGCTTGGTCGGTATGGATATGCCTACTCCCAACGGCACGGACTGGCAATATATTCATATCAAAATGCTTGGCGCAGGCATCCTCATCGTCGAAGGACTGACTAATCTGGAACAACTCCCGGAAAAAGAAGCGTTCACATTCTATTCGCTTCCGCTGAAATTGCAGGGACGAGACGGCTCGCCCGTGCGCGCAATTGCAATATTAGACTGAAACCCCTCGCCCCCAAAAGGTAGAAGGAAGGAAGGGGAAATTGGAAATAATCCGCTCAAGCGAAGAGATATTTTAAACGCAAAGGGCGCAAAGTCTGCCGCAAAGAACGCAAAGTATTTTCTTTGCGTTTTTTGCGGATTTTTTGCGCCCTTTGCGTTTAAAACCCAACAATTTTTGTCACCGAATTATTTTAATCAACCGAATTGAACTAATTGAACGAATTTAAAATCCTGCGGATTTTTTTAGTTATCCACGAATTACACGAATTAACACGAATTTTTTTGTCGCCGAATTAAGCGAATTTACACGAATTAAAATCCTGCGGATTTTTACGAATTACACGAATTTAAATCCTGCGGATTTTTACGAATCACACGAATTAAAAAATCCTGCGGATTTTTACGAATTACACGAATTTAAATCCTGTGGATTTTTACGAATTACACGAATTAAAAAATCCTGTGGATTTTTACGAATTACACGAATTAAAAAATCCTGCGGATTTTTACGAATTACACGGATTTTATTACCGAAATCAAAAATCCTTTAATCCTTTAATCAAGGTTCAGACATTTATACACGAATTTTTTAATCAACAAATTCATCGTTCATCGTTCATCGTTCACAGTTCACAGTTCATCGGTTTTTTTACTACTTTTGGCTTTATTTTTATTAGTTATAAAACATCAATTCATACATTTTAACAGATATGGAACAATTACTAACATCCGATAAATCAGAGAAAATGAAAATACTGTTTATCGTTCCCGGGGCGGGAGATGCGTTTTATTGCGGAAACTGTTTTCGCGACAATCTCCATGCAAACGCCCTGCGAAAAGCCGGTCACGACGTGGTTATCATGCCGCTTTATTTGCCACTTAACCATAAATCCTTCAAAGCCGATACGCCTTTGTTTTTTCCTGCGGCGTCGTTCTATGTTGCGCAAAAATTTTTCAGTCGCAAACCCATGCCCCGCTGGATGGAACGGATACTGAACTCGCAACGGATATTAAACCTCGCGTCTTCGTTCTCCGGCTCCACCTCCGCCGAAGGAATGGAAGAAATGACCCTTTCGATGATTAACGGCGACGACGCTGTTTTCAACACTCAGGTGGCGCAGCTTGTGGAATGGATTGTGAATTGCGAAAAACCCGACATTATCCATCTCTCAAGCACCCTGATCGGCGGAGTGGCTAAAGCCGTGAAACAAAACGTTAATATCCCCATTGTCTGTTCCATGCAGGACGAAGAAGTATGGATCCAAAGCCTCAAACCCGGATATGACGCCCTTGCATGGAAAGGCATTGAGGATAACTTGAAATATATCGACAAATTTGTCGTTTCCAGCGGATTTTATAAAGACATCATATCCGCAAAAATCCCTCAAATCAAAGATATCGACATCATATATCCGGGAATAGACATCAGGAAATATGCTTCGGAACAATTGCCGCAAAACCCTACAGTAGGCTTCTTTTACAGGATGAATAAAGACAACGGACTCGACATTCTGGCAGAAGCATTTGTGATGCTCAAAAAACGAAACAGCATCAAAAATCTGAAACTTAAAATCGGAGGAGGATACACCTCCAAAGACAAACGTTTTTTGAAGCAGGTCAAAAAAACATTGTCGCCCTGCATTGCGGATGTGGAATTTAGCCATAACTACAGCCTCGACGAACACACAAAATTCTATGGCGAAATAACAGTCATCAGCGTTCCCATAACATTCGACGAAGGCGTAGGACTTTATCTCTGCGAAGCATTTGCGGCGGGACGTCCGGCGGTTGAACCGGATACAGGCTCATTTAGAGAAATCACAGAGAATGCCGGAGTTTTATACTCGCCCAACAACAGCGCCTCACTTGCCGATGCAATAGAAAAAATCCTTACAAACGACGAATTATTCGC
>JAISRS010000431.1 GCA_031273485.1 Prevotellaceae bacterium | reverse complement strand
ATTGCAGCGCTGAATCAGATAATAGATTTTTTCAAGACAGGAAACGAAAAATACAGGGTAAATAAATAAGTTTCGATTTCTGTCTGTACGCTAACACATTCGACTGCGTTGAACTTAGGTTTGACGCAGTCGATTTTTATTTGACTGCGTTGAGCTTAGGTTTGACGCAGTCAAATATATTTCATAATTACTCTAAAACCGTACAATTTTGATGTAATACTGTACAGTAATTGCCGATTACTGTACAGTAATTGCCGATTACTGTACAGTAATTGACGATTACTGTACAACATTTGACCAAAACTGTACAACATTTGACCAAAACTGTACAACATTGGCGCGATGTTGTACAGTTTTACGAGATATTTTTTAGCTTTTCCAGGCTAAATCTTTTTTTGAGGCGCTATAGATTGAGTTCCCTTCGTTCGATGTAGCGATAAGCCCGAAGGGCTGCTTGGCGACCTTTTCGTTCGGCGTAGCCGTCATTGCTACGGCGCAGCCGGAAGTAATAGCGTCTCAAAAAAAGATTTAACCAATAAATCCTAACAGAAGATTGAACTCTGTCAGGGTTTATTATTTTTTACGGAATCCTGTGCTGCACAACACAGAGTGTTTTATAACGGGTTTTTAATGACTTTAAAGAATATGATGATATTTGCGGGAAATAAGTGTGGAATACTAAAAATTTGTTGGAAAACAATGAATGTAAAATTTCTGTTCATGGCAGTTTTCATCAAAAACTCCTTGAACCGACTTCTGTTTGACCAATTGTTCATCAACAAAAGCATAAACCGACTTCTGTTTGCCCAATATCCGATTGGAACTACCACGATCCGACTTCGGTTTAAGGAATCTTTGATAAAAGATTTATCAAAATATTTTTAAGGTTAATTAGAAAACGACAATGAACAGGAGGAATTAAAAAACCTTATCTCTACCTTATTTAACAACTAAACAACCTTAGTAACAAAGATATTCCAACCTCGTAAACCTTATTTCCTTATTTTATATTATCTCATAATCATGAAATCCGAAATTATGAATTAAAAAATTCGTCTAATTCGTGGATAATTAAAAAAATCCGCAGGATTTTAAATTCGTTCAATTCGTTTAATTCGGCGACTAAAATGATTTAAACGGTTAGTGGAATTTCGAGGGGTTTATTCATTGCTATCATCCAATTTAGTACTGTCAGAGTTTTAATGCCTTCGGCGCGGTAAACCTGTCGTTTGGTATTTTGTGGAAGGTTGACTGCGGCGCCGCCTAAGGTTACGGAAACAGGCAAAGAACTTTTGTTTGTCAATTCGAGCGTTCCCTGTGTAACGGCTTTGATATCAACCGAAGACTTGAATAAGGCAGGTAGCCACGGATCGCGTCCCCAGAGCATATCTGCCGCCCATCCGACGGTTCGTTTGGCAAAAAGCGCTTCTTTGACGCTTTCCAAAGTACGTTCCTTTGCAATCACTAAAGTTATGGGACGCAGAGGATTCTGTATTCCATAAGTTGCCAATTCGCTGTTGTGGATGTCGCTGTTGGCAAAAATAGCGAGGTTCCGTTCATTGCACCAGTCGGAAACCACAGGATAATATTCGTGGTCATTAAAAATTTCTATCCCGTGCATCAGTCCTTTACGACAAATTTCTTCATGTGCATCCGTGAAGCTAAGCGGCGCGCCTTTTTCTATGCCTCCGCTCTGTGGGGCTTCCCAGCCGGGGTGATTCCACAATAGAAAAGCTCCCTGATCGGCAGCTACTTGAAGCATTTTTTTCCAATCGTCCGTAACTGCAACAATGGGGTTGTTGTCGGTAGCAAACAGCACATTAAAATGCCCCGGAGGCATAGTGCGTTTGGTGATTTCCGCTCCGCGAATCAGGAGAAGTTCTTTTCGTTCCGCCTCCGAGCGTGCGGCGTCATACCAGATATTGAAATCGTCGGCTTGTGTTTCGGCGAGTTTCCACTGTCCGTTTTTGCCGATAAACGGACGGTGTTCGATATGGTCTGTGATGGAAATCACATCAAGACCGTTGTTCACTGCCTCCCAAACGCGGTCTTTGGGCATAACATGACCGTCGGAAAACAGCGTGTGAATATGAAAATCACCTTTAAGTACCTTAAAACCTTCCACATCCGGAACCGTAATTTGTCGTGCCGGAGGAGGCGTTGCCTGTACAATTTTCATATTGACCGTGTAGGTATTTACTTTTTTGGGGTTAGCGGCAGGATTTGCCGATTTGCCCCATAAACCGGCGGCAGGCGATAAAGTTGCCGCTCCTAATAAAGCTGATTGTTTTAAAAAATCTCTACGATTCGACATAATTAAAAGTATTTTATTTAAATTCTAATTTGCAATGGAGAAATAATTATCCGTTAATTCTAAAATCCGGGCAAGAGAGTTTTTGGTTTTATCCTTAAATTTCAAAGATATAACATTGTCGCGGTTATTATTTGCGCTATTTATGGATATATCTTTGAACAGATTAATGTTGTTTTTCAGCAGAGAGTTTGCAGTTTTCGTAATTGCCAGCTGTATATTTTCCGGATACTCGTCAATAGAAAGATTGAGATATACGGAAGATGACACGCCGTCCAATTTTTGAGTTATATAACTATGTGACAGATTTTTGGGAAGTTTAGTTCCCGCAATAAAATTTTTAATCATTTCATTGTCATTTGTAAGCATCACAACCTTATTTTTATATGCAAAATATAAAATCATACTCGATATATTCATGTAATAATAGTCTCCGTTTTGATTGATTTCCTTATTGGGAATGAGTGACAGTAATTCCTTAAACGACCGCTCGCCGGCAACAGTAAAGTTCAGTCCCGCCAAGGGCAAGGGAAGCATTCCCTGCGAAAAACCATAGACATTCAGAACCACATCTCCTTCAAAGTGTTTGATAATTTCGGCGATATTTTTAAATTCGTCGGAATCTTCGGGTTTCATCGAAAATTTCGGGGTGAGCCAAGCATGATTTTTCAAAAAATTCAAATATCCTTCGGGATTTACGGACAGGACGACTGAAAAGAATGATTTTTCGGGATATATGTACAATAAATCTTTATTGAACGAGGGCTTTGTTATATTATATTCCTCCCAAAGCAGTTTTCCCGATTTGTTTTGTACGGAAGTTGTCAGTTCCAATTCTCCCTGTGCAAAATTTGTATTGATATACAGATAAGTATCTTTGATCGAATCCTTTTCGGCTATATTTATATTTGCTATTTCGCACACCTTATCGTATGACATCCAAAATCCCAGGTCGGATTGCTTTGCCGTAAATTTCACAAAAACAGGATTTAGCGACATTCCATTCAATGGAGAGTAATCAACAAGTTTTTCGGGATTTTCAAGATTGCCTAACACAAAGAATAACACTTCATTATTCCATAATAAAGAAAACTCGTCGGATATTACGGATTTAAAATGTCCGTTATCTTTTATTTCGGGAATTTTCAGCGTTTTCAATTCTGTTTCCAATTTGTTCTTATCCTGTATTTTAGCAAGCGCCACTCCATATTTATTCAATTCTTCCGAAAACAGGTATAATTTATTAATATCCAATCCGAGAGGGTATTCTTCCGTAAGAAATGAATTGACAAGTTTATATATTTCAGGATTTTCCGTCAACTTCTCTTTTACTTTATTCCAAAACTTGTATCGTTCCGGCGTATTTAATACGCCTTTTTCGATCAACGATTTGCCTTTTATTTCAAAGACAAAGGACGAATTTTGAGGTATTGCCGACAGCAGGTTTAATTCGGACTTAATTTCATCTTTAATTTTTGTTACTTTACACGAGTTCAGTAACAAAACACAACAAACACACGTTAATAACATTAACGGTAACAATTTGATAAATATTTTTTGCATGATTAATTTTTTTACTTTGATTTTCAACAACAAATGTTGTAATCGGATTTGTTAATTATTGGGTTCCCTCCGACGCTATATTTCATATTTTTTATGATATTTGAAAGGATACGCATAACCCAAAGAACATAAGAACATTCCGGCGTTTTGAGTTTCGATTTCCGAATTTATTAATCCGGTCATCACTTCTATATTTTTTTCATCCAGATGGCTGAAAGGTTCATCTAACAGAATAAAATCGAATGGTTGGCAAAGCGCTCTGATTGTTGCAATTCGTTGTTGTTGTCCAAAGGACAGACGCCCTGCTTTTTCGTTTCTTTTATCTTGCAATTCTGCTTTTTCTATCAGATAATCAATTTCTTCGGCTGTTTTATATCCTGTAAGTTTATTTTTCAGTCGAATATTTTCCAGCGCAGTTAAATCGGAAAAGAGCCTCAGCCCTTGAAAAACGCAGCTGAGGCTTTTTTTCCGTATATTTTGCCATTCTTCTTTTCTTAGAGTTTTAATTTCTTGATTATCAAAATAGATATCCCCGGAAAAATCGTTCCGTTCGCCAAAAACAAAACTTAGAAACGAAGACTTTCCTCGTCCCGAAGATGCTGAAATCAAATATTTTTCCCCTTTTCGGAAGCTAACGTCATTATTCCATATTTCAAATACCGAACTGTTGGTTGTATTTGAAAGAAAAAACGGGTTTAAATTTTTGACTCTCAGTATATTCATTTAATAATTAATTAAAACGAGGGAATAACTTTATCTACACTTTTGAGTATTTGCTTTAAAGAGTTTACGTTTTTATTTTTAAACTGCAACACAAACTCCATTTTATAATCTTCACTCATAGTAGTATAGACATTTTCGTATATCTCAATTAAAGAAACAAACATTTTGTATTGTCCTCTCATTTCGCTCTGTAGCAACAATTTGATATTATCGGGATAATCCTCCCAATTCAGGTTCAAATAAAACGCCATTTTCTCTGCCATTATATTACTTATGGGATTGGTTGTGAAATTTTTCTCTTTCACCGAGCCTGCAAATCTTTTCACAACATCAATATCATTTGATACTATAACCTTTCTGTCCTTATGTGCAAAATACACCGGCACAAGGCTTTGAGATATTGTATAATAGTTATCCTGCAAGCGATAGCGATTTTGAGGGATCAGGGCTAATAATGTGTTAAATGCCTCATCGTTTTTTAATGTAAAATCAAGGCTTAACAAAGGAATTGAAATCATTCCCAGTTGAAATCCGTGCAAACTGAACAGGGCGTCGCCCGCCAAAGCATCAATAACGGATTTCAATTGAGGACTGTCCAAAAATTCCACAGCTTCGTCATACTGGTCGGCAATATCGAAACCATAAATGCCTACTGCTGTTTGCAATGCGTTTCCTATATATTTTTTAACTAATTTGAAACTTTCTTCAACGTTCAGCGACAGATTAAATGCAAAGTATGATTTTTCCGGCAGATATTCAAAAAGTTTTTTGTCGAAATTATTCTTATACACAGGATATTTGGCTTTTAATTTTTCAACTTCTTCGGGCGGATAATAGTTTGATAAAACTTCGATTTTTCCATCTTTAAAATCAAGATACGAATGCAGGGAAAGGTCTTTAACTTCTTCCTCAACATCAAGAGAAACTCCAAGGTATTGAGTATATACAGTTGAAATCCAATCGTATTTAAACCACATTCTAATATCCGACACTTTTTTTGTAAACTGCCTGAAGTCATCATTAGTTGCCAATAGACCATCTTTTTGGGGTTTAAAAAGTTCTGCGATTTTATCTTTTGCATCAACAGAAGAAACAATCAGCAGATTTTCGTTCCATGCAATGGTATAGCCAAATCCGGCGAGATAAAAGAAACTTCCTTCGTCGGTGGGTTCGGAAACGTCCGTTTTTTTCAGCCAGTTTTCAAACGCTGTTTTGTCAACAACCGGTACTAATGCCGTAAATTCGGGGATATCAGTCATATAAGCTGTAATTTTATCAATACTTATACCCGCGTCTTTTGAGCCTTTCAACAGGAGTTCAAGAAAATTATAATTCTCTCCCGCACTTAATTTTAGAATATTCAAAAACTTGTAATCGTCCGGTTTGTTAAGCCCCGATTTAGTTAATATTTCCTTACCGTCAAATTCAATAACGAAGGATGCGTTATTGGGAATAAATGACAGTTGATTCTCCTCTGTACCATTGTCTTTGCAAGATACCAACACCTGCCCTATAATGAAGAGCAGGATAAAAATTTTTGTATAAACAAATTTCATAAACTATAATTGATTAATTGTTAATATTTTATTTTATTTAATTTTAGCAACAATAAAAAGTTCTTTAAATCATAACGAAACTGATGAATAATCGCAATACTGTATTGATAAACAAAAAAATATATCAATAATCGAAAGAACTTTCGGGAGGCAAAGTTAAAAAGATTTTCGATAATTGTCTGTTTAAAGCATATTTTTTGCAATTTATCTGTAAAATTTACGGAATTCATAATTCTTTTACGTTTTGTTCGATGATTGTTTTTTCTATTTCGTTAATTTTTTCTGTTATGGGAAAAGTGGGTTTTGGGATAGCGCTTCGAGTATTTCGTTCCGAAGGGCGTAAGGCGCGATTCAGCACTTCAATGCCCGATTTAGGACGTAAATTAATATCCCATCTGAATCCCTGCAAGTGTATTTGATCCTCTTTTACAAGGAATAGCGGATTGTTATCGGCTACAACGTCGCTATAATAGCCTATGCGACGGACTTTACCGGATAATGTGTCGAATGTCATTTTCATGGAGGATGCCTCTGCTTTGTTCATTGTGAGATTTTCGATGGAAAAAACCAGAGTTTGTGTGTTCCCCATTGTATGTAAGGCTCTTACTCGGCGGTTGACGAAATATGCCTCCATATTTTTCGCTTTTATCTGGTTAAAATAAACAGTGCTGTCCGGGTCGCCTTCCGGTGAGATTATCATGGCTCTGCCTGAAAATTCGGCACGGTCTAAATCGCTGTTTTTAAGGATAAATTTCATGGAATCCGAAAATATTTGCATTTTTTTTCCTTCCCACAGAAGTGGGTTATTGTAGAGTCTGCAAATGGAATCAATATCATTGAAATACAGCGAATCACATATTATTTGAAAATCTTTTCGGAATAATTTCACGTTTTTAAAAGCAAACAATTCTTTGTAAATGCTGTCGGTATCAGACAGTTGAGTCGTATCCGCAATAACGGTATCCGCAACGGCGGAAACAGTTGAAAATCCGACGCTATCGGCAATAATGGTATCCGCAGCAGCGTTTTTGACGGCATCGACCGTATCCGCAACAGCGGAAACAGTTGAAAATCCGGCGCTATCGGCAATAACAGTATCCGCAACAGCGTTTTTCACGGCATCGACCGTATCCGCAACGGCGGAAACAGTTGAAAATCCGGCGCTATCGGCAATAATGGTATCCGCAACAGCGTTTTTCACGAAATCGACCGTATCCGCAACAGCGGAAACAGTTGAAAATCCGACGCTATCGGCAATAATGGTATCCGCAACAGCGTTTTTCACGAAATCGACCGTATCCGCAACGACGGAAACTTTGGTATTTTTATTGACTGATTTACGTTGATATTGAGAACTGTCGGCGATTGAGGGAGAAATGGAAAGTTTGGAGCGGGATTTCGGTAAACGCCTGACAGCGGTATCGGAAGCATCCTCCAAAGGAGCGGATATTTTCCGGCTATCGTTTTGTGATAATGTGTCGGCGTTTTCTTCCTGTCCGGAAGAATTGGAATTTCTGTAACGCGTTATTGTATAGAGAGTATCGGCTCTTACAAAAGTCGTGTCTTTATCGTCGTATATGACAATAGCGGGATTTTTGCGCATAATAAAATCTTCGGTTTTCATGTTGAAATCGGCAAAATCAGCCATAGCTATTGTTTTTTGAACAGTGTCGGCAACTTGTATATTTGAATACATCCTGCCCTTTTGTTCTTTGTTTTCGTAATAAATAGTATCTGCAAATATCTCTTGTTTAGCGGATAACATATAGGAATTACGATAAAAGAACATGATGTCTTTATCGCTGTCGTACCAGCCTCTGTCGCAGTAGAGATAACCGTTTTCGCTCCAGATATGGGTATGCGCATAAAAAGTAAAGAGTTTGGTTTCGGTGTTGTATTTCATTGAATCCGATTGCAGTAGCTGTGTTTTTGTATCGGACTGTACTCTGCCGATAAATTCAAATTCCTTAGTTTTTGAATAATAATAGCCTTTTTGGGATTCCACTATTCTGAACGAATCGACGATGGTGCCGCTGTTTTCAAAATATCCGACTTCCGTTTCCGTGTTGAAATCCACTTTTGTGGTTCTTAAAGTGGAACTGTTGTCGGTGAGATAAACTATTTTTCCGCTCACCACCGCCTGATTATCTTTATAAATCATTCTGTCGCCGGTAACTACAGCCGTTGGAGCTGTAACTTTTGCATGTCCGAACGCTTCGAATATCCCGCTTGGAAACAGGATTGCGCTGTCGCAGGTCATGAGGATACCGTTATGTTCCATTTGAACATTTTCGTTGAAACGGTAAATGGAACCCGAATCGGATTCAACTATTTGAGTGTGTTCGCTATTGAGGATGTTTATTTTTTTTTTTTCGGAAGAGTCCTGACTAAAAATTGCCTGTGCCGACCACAAAATCAACACAATGACCAATATTGAAGTTAATGTACTCTTCATAATAAATTATCTTTTTCTATGTTTTTAAAATACCCATGAGGCGTCAATATCGGGACATCCTTCATATTTGCTGTTTATTCTAACGTATTCGGTTTTAACCTTTTTCTTAAGCCAGTCCTGAATTGCTTCGTTTTGTTTTCTGTTTTCGTAAATCTTTGAGATATAACTGAAATCATCTTTTATGTTTACCGCATGCGAGGGTATAAATTCTTTTAACAGAACGACTTTATATACTTCGTTTCCTGATATGTCTCTTGAAACAAAGGGTTCCGATATTTCTCCAACGCCAAGATGTTCTATTGCCTTAAAGTCTTCGGGATTTAATTCATCTTTATAGAAGCGTGTACGTATTTCGCCGGTTTGATAGTTTGCATTGACCAGCAGACCGTTACCTAAACTCGATTTTTCGTTGTCCGAATAGTACAGCGCCGCATTTTCGAAAGATATACTGTCTGCCTCTATTTTTTTGACGATGGAATCCAAACGGGAAAATCCCACTGTTTGATCCTCTTGCGTATATTTTGGTTTCAGGAGGATGTGCCGGTAGTTGAAAAACCCGGTTTCTTCTTGTTTTTCAAGTAATTGAAGTATATGAAATCCGTATTCGGATTCAATAATTTTGGATACCTGTCCTATGCGCATATTCATCAAGGCAAGTCGCACGGAGAGAACGTTTCCTTCCAGCGGCGACAGCCCTATTTCTCCGCCTCGGCGAGCGCTCATGGGGTCTTCGGAGTATAAGGTTGCAAGTGTTTGAAATTTTTCTCCTTTTATGATGCGTCTTCGGAGATCGAGCAATTTTTCTTTTACATCAATCATAGCCTGATTCGAATTGGGTTTTTTCACTAATTCGTAAATCATATATTGGTCGGGAATCACCGGAAGACTGTCTTTTGCGATTGATTTAAAGAATCGATTCACTTCGTTTGGCGTGACTTTTACTTTTCGTGCAATTTCCATCTGCATTGCCTGCGCATACGATTGTTCGGTTCTGGATTCTATCATTTCTTCACGCAGTAAATCAAAGGATTTACTGAAATATACTTCCAGCATTTCCTTGTTGCCCAGCTGCGCTATATATTCAGCCAGAGTGCGGTCGACTCCGTGCTGGATATTTTCGGGACTTGTAAGACTGTCCGCTTTTGCCTGCGCCACCAATAATTTTTGGTCTATCAGCATTTTAAGTATTCTACATCTCGGATTATCTTCGGGCAATTCGCCTTGAATCTGCATTTCCTTATACAGTATATCGACGTCCGATTCCAGAATAGCTTCATTTCCCACAATTGCAACCACTTTGTCCAAAGAGATTTGAGCGTTTAGGGAAATTAATGTAAAAGTAAAAATAGCAATTGCTGTTAACTTCTTTATCATGATTAATTTATATATTAATTTTTATTTTATTTTTATTCATTGCATCGCTAAAGACGGAGTTTTCCATCTGACGGATTAAGTTTGTTTTTCGGCGGTTGAGGATAATGGTTTTAATGTTGGATTTCACGTGTTCCAGGGGCGCCACGGCTCCTTTTGTCGATACGTCGTGTATTTTCAGGAAATAGGTATATTTATCGTCGCTGTCTTCTATGTACTTCATTCTGATAGCTCTGTTTTCGTACGAATCTGCCGTACCCGGGAACGTCGCCGTTATTTCGTTTAAATCAATCCACTGACTGTTAAACGATTCATAAGCAACGGCTCCCTGCATTGCTATTTTTTCAAGTTCTTCTATATCTTTCTCTTTTGTTGAGCGATAGAGTTGTCGTATCTTGTCGATATGTTGAAAATCGTTATATACTTTTATATATAAGGCTTTAACTAAAACTCCGGATAATTGGAAATTATCGGAATTTTCTTTATAAAATTTTTCTATTTCGGCGTCACTGACTGCCGTATCCATTGTTTTTCCGATATATAACTGTTCATATTTATGTATCAGGAGGGAGGTTTTGTAGTCTTCCAATTCTCTCGACACATCCATTTCGTTTTCGGAAAGGTTATTTTCGGCTTCCGACAGTACAACCTGATTTTTTGCCCACCGGTTCACATAGTCTGTCAAAACCGTCAAACTGTCTTGCGACGACATGTTTTGAAGATAATTCTCTATATCCGACAAATATAATTTCTTATTTCCAACTTCCGCTATTGGCTGCTCGTTTTGTTTATTTTTTATTTCGCATGAAAATAAAAACACCAAAAATATTAAAACTTTTGAAAAAAATATAAATTTTCTTATCATCAATAATTTAATTTTCGCTTTTTTTTGACTGAAAAAAGCCCTCCAAGTTTAATTGCGATGAAAAACAATCCTCTAAAAATTACTGTCTCCACCACATTTGTCTCTTATAAAAGCAGCTGCAAGGTACGAATTAGATTCTAAATTCCAAAATTTGATTGTGAATGGCTAAATCTTATTTTGAGGCGCTATTGCTTCCGGCTGCGCCGTAGCAATGACGGCTACGCCGAACGAAGGGAACTCCATCCATAGCACCTCAAAATAAGATTTAGCCGGAAAACGACCTCTAACAGGCTGTTAATGGTAATAATTCATAATTCATAATTCATAATTCATAAAGTTCTATTTTCCAAAGCTAAATGAGAGGCTCAACTGTGGGCTGTAGCCGAGTAATTCGTGATGTGAAAATGCAAAATCCAATTGTAGTTTTTTCACATTCCAACCTATTCCGAAACAGATTTCTACCGGTTGAAGAGAAACTCCCGAACGGAAACTCATGTTTTTAAACATCGAATATTCGATGCCGAATCGAGTGATTACATTATCCGATTTTTCTTTTTCAAATTCGGTAACTACCACAAGTTTATCGGTTTTATATCCGGCAGCAAGTTCAAATATCACCTGAACAGGGTCTTCGTATTGGGAATTAAATTTGGCAAAAGTGGGATTAAACACATGCGCCCCTATAAACACATTGTTCAACGGTTCGGCAATCAATCCTATTTCTCCTGTAAAAGTGTAAAAATCAGGGTATCCTGTAGCAAAACTTAATAAATGATAATTAAATTGCACTCCTAACGACAATCTGTCCGCCAATTTTTTACCATATCCTGCACCTATGCGTGTTTCCCCGTAGTCTTCGATGCCGATATGGGCGACATCGAAACCGAAAGTACCTGTAAGTGCGGGTAATACAAATACTCCCGCGCTTGTTCCAAATTCCCGAATTGCAAATCTGTTTTCGTAATGAATTCCGGCGCCTGCCTTATTGATGCCTGCCAATGCCGCCTGATTGTTGTATGCCGACCAAATATCGGTATTTAATAAACCGCTTTTTCCCATCCCTTCGGCTTTAGCTCCCGTAGGAAAAAGATATAAACCTCCTCCTGCATAAGACGTTACTTCGGCACAAATAAATATGCACAAAAAACAACAGGATTTGATTCCGCTCGCAAACACTGGTTTTACCGTGAAAAATTCTCCAATATACCTGTATATATAAACCTTTTTCATAGAATGTATTAACATGTTATTTTAAACGACAAATGTACAACAAATTTTCTTTTGTCACCGAATTAGCCAAATTTTTACATTATGGTTCGAATAATATCAATTTATCCGGAGCTTGACGATTGTCGAATAAAGATAAAACTATTATTCGATTTATTATTATTTGATAATACAAACTAATTTGTTTAGATATAACACAACGCCTTACAGCTTTATTCCGTTCATATACAGGGTATATAAATGGAAGTTTAATAATGAGGGACAATTTTTTCTCCAATAGTTGTGAAAACCGTATAATTTCACGGGAGTTCCAATTATTTTCCAAATAGTTATACACTGTATCCAACTCACTTTGAGCATGTAGCGTCCACTCAATTATATAAGCCATTTTTCGTAACGTTTTTTCACTTCCAAATGGGTAATTGTTCTACCGGCTTTTACATCTGCCAACCCCTTTGCAATTGATTCTTTTTCCGCATCAGAGATAGTATTCCACCAATCTTCCTGTGTGCTTTGATTTTTGATAATCTCCAATACATTTAATGTAGTATCATCATCAAGTTCTGTTATCCACCGTATTAAGTCTAATTTTTGAGATATAGTATTCATTTAAATTTTTATTTTAGGAAACAAAGGTACTCAATTTTTGAATTATTCGATTTTTTGAATTAAAAATCACTTGTCATAAACTCAAAGTTTCGCTTCATGACTTCAGCTTAAAGTCATGAATATTTTATTAATACATCTGCTCAAACACATAAACCATGGTTGTATTTGATTCTGTTTTAATCCTTTAATCATGGTTCAGACTATCCCCGATTTTTTAATCCGTAAATTCATCGTTAAAGACATTCATAATTAAAATAAAAAAGTGTTCCGGAGAACACTTTTTTTACAATTATTATCAAAAATATTATGGTTACTTATGTCATTTTCTAACTAAACCGGAAAAATTTTAAAAAGATGTTTTCTATATTTTCAGTACTTTGAGCCAAGAAGTGTGATTGTTATAGACATCATCAATTTTCTGTTTTTCTCAACATTATTAATGATGTGAATTTGACGGAGAAAGTTGCATGTGATTATTTTTTTTTGATTTTAACTATAAATGGTATCTTTGTGCGAATAATTAATTGTCAATTGTTTGGATGGAAAACGATATTAAAAAATACATTCGTCAGAGGGAACCGATTATTATGGTTGATGCTGTGATTGAGAATGATGGAAAGGTAGAAACAGGTTTATACATAGATAAAAACAATATGTTTCTCAAAGACGGATTATTTAGGGAATCCGGCATAGTTGAGCATATAGCCCAGTCGGTAGCAACAATCATGGGTTTGGAATGTGAGGAGGCGAATAAGCCTGTTCCGCTGGGGTTTATTGTTTCTGTTCGCGATCTGGAAATATTCGATCTCCCTGCCGCAGGCTCAACCCTAACAACGGAAATAACGATTGTAAACAAAGTGCTGAATGTGGTTATAGTTAAAGGATATACAAGAATCCGACAAACACCCGTCGCCCGTTGCGAAATGAGAATTTTTATAGAGGAAACGAATTAACAATGAACGATGATTAAAGGATTTACATGATTTTTATCTTCACAAAAAAATTCGTGTAATTCGTAAAAAATCCGCAGGATTTTAAATTCGTGTAATTCGGGCTAAATCTTATTTTGAGGTGCTATGGACGGAGATGACGACCTTCGTTCGGCGTAGCGTCATTGGTAGGGGGAATATTGCAAGCAATAAACAAGAGGAAATGACAGCCTCCAGCCTTCCTTTAAGGTCTTAAAGGAAGGCACCCCCGGCGTAGCGTCATTGGTAGGGATAATATTACAAGCAACAAACAAGAGGAAATGACGAGTGTGCGTATATCAGGAGTTCAGTTGCTAAAAAGCCTCAATAATCAAAAAACAATTACCTTTGCAA
>JAISRS010000340.1 GCA_031273485.1 Prevotellaceae bacterium | reverse complement strand
TACCGGATGTCGGACTGGGTGCTGGACGGCAGGACGGGCGGATGGAACCGGTTCGGGCGCGAGGCCGCCGGCTTCCTGATTTCCCCCATGCGGGGGCTGAACCGGATTATCCGCGGCGAGGCATGGCGGAAAAGCAGCGCCTCCGGCAGGGAGTTCGGCACGCCGGACATACACGCGGCTTTTTCCATCGGGATGCGGGCGCTGGAGTTGCAGGACGACCTGTTCGACAAGGGGGTCGGCATGACCGCCAATATCCTTCTGGAATACGGCGACCGGTTTGACGCCGGCGCCGCGCAGCCCTACGATTATTTCACGTTCAATGCCGATATGCACATCCAGAAATCGCAGCCTTTTATCGGCATGGTAAATATCAAAGGACGGCTGTGGGCAACGGCGCTGCTCGATTCCCCGAAAGACTTTTTGAGCTTGGGCGTTTACCAGCATTTCGATTACTATGATTCCGATGTGATTTCCGAAAAGTCCGCCAGTGTGCCCTACCGGTTCAGTGCGCCCGCTTCCTTCGGGCTGGGGCTGTTCTACGACAACAAACGCCCCGCCCGCTGGACAACCAACGCCTTTTTCCACTCGAACATCATTCTCATGGGCGCTTCGCTCAGCGACTACTACATGGTCGGCAACAGGAATTATAATCTGGCGAACGGCTCCAGTTGGCAGATGGGCATAAACCTGCATCGGGGGAAAAAATTCAGCGCTGCGCTGGCTTACGAAGGCTTCCTGTTTTTCACCTGGCAGGGGTACGACCGCGATATTGACTGGAACACGGTGAACCCGCGCACCCTGAACGCGCAGGGCGACGAATCGCAAGCCCTCGTGCAGGCAGTGCGGTTCAAGATGGAGTTCCGGCTCACGGACAGGCTCTACCTCACCGGCACGTATTCCAACTTTTTCCGCCAAACCGACTACCGCTACTTCGACAAGGTCTTCTCCCAAACATCCGAAGGAAAACTGATGATTACAATTAAGATTTAAGAATTAGGAATTGGCGACAAGCGCATCTTTTTAAACGCAGAGACGCAGAGATTGTTCTCTGTGTCTCTGCGCCTCTGCGTTTAAATCATCTTCTCAATCGTGTACAATCGTATATTTCCTCTATATTTTTTTGAAATTTATCCGCCTGTGTGCAACTTGAAAAGTTTTATGTAAATTTGCAAAAGAAAATCAGCAAGTCGGAAACAAGAAAATGAACGGATTTGGTATCAAAAAACGACTAATTATGAACCTGATTAAATTAAGGTACCCGAAAAAACTCAAAAAACGGAATAAATTATGGACTACATAGAAATAAAAGGATACAAATCCATCCGACATCAAAGAGTTGACTTTAAAAACATAAATATCCTGATAGGAGCAAACGGCAGCGGTAAAAGTAATTTTATCTCTTTCTTTGAATTTCTGAATAGACTGTATAACAGAAATCTTAATGAATATATTGCGCTGAAAGGAGGCGAAGATAAAATGCTGTATAATGGTAAAAAAGTAACCGATATACTTCATTTTAAAGTGGAATTTGGACAAGGAAAAAACGGCTATGCCGCCACATTAACAACAGGCGACAGCGGATTTATTTTTACTGACGAAAGATTAATTTATCTGCAAGATAAAGGATTTGATATAAGTAGTTCAAATAAAGAAGCTAATATTAAAAATCAAGGTAATAGCTACAGAGCGAGCTATATTCGCAGCTATTTAAATGGATTTCGGAAATATCATTTTCATGATACGGGAACAAAATCGCCTTTCACTCAAATGAGCAATATTGAAAATGATACGTATTATCTTTATGAAAAAGGAGAAAATCTGGCTGCTTTTTTATATGCTATCCGCAATGAAAACACTATTGTTTATAACCGGATTGTAAATACTATTCAAAGTATAGCACCCTATTTTTCGGATTTTCTGTTCCAGCCGAATTCCGAGAATTTCTTGCGACTGCAATGGAAAGACAAATACAGCGATGTGGTATATGGCGTCAATGATTTGTCGGATGGTACAATACGATTTATTGCGCTTGCTACGCTATTCCTGCAACCCACCTTGCCTGAAACCATTATCATTGACGAACCGGAGCTTGGACTTCACCCCTCCGCCATAGCCAAGTTGGCAGGCATGATAAAATCGGTTGCTTCTAAAAATTGTCAAGTAATTATTGCCACTCAATCCACGGATTTGATTAGTCATTTTCAACCGGAAGATGTTCTTACGGTTGACCAAATAGAGGGAGAAAGCGTCTTTAAACGATTGGATTCGGAATCATTGGCGCTTTGGTTGGAAGATTATACGATAGACGACCTTTGGAAAAGAAATATTATCGCCTCCGGACAACCTAATTTTTGATGTTATGAAGCGAGTGATTATTATATGTGAAGGTCAAACGGAACAGGAATTTTGTAACAAAACCCTGTCGCCGTATTTTAGTACGAAACAAATATTTATTCAACCGCCGTTGATCAAAAAAAGCAATGGGGGCATTGTAAAATGGAACGAGTTAAAGAAACAAATTGAAAATCATTTGAGGCAAGACCCAACGACTTTCGTATCTACATTGATAGATTATTACGGAATATATCAAAAATATCAATTCCCTGAATGGGATGCTTCATTGGATATTACAGATAAAAATGAACGACTGGATTTTCTTGAGCAAAAAATGAACGATGACATAAATCCCCGATTAAACAGTCGGTTTATTCCGTATATGCAATTACATGAATTTGAAGGTCTGCTATTCAGTGATATAAATATTTTTCAGCAACAACTTTTAGAGAATGAAATTATTGACAATCAACTATTGCAAGAAACTTTTCGGACATTTTCGGATAATCCCGAAATGATCAATGACAGTCCCCAAACAGCGCCTTCCAAAAGATTGGGAAAAATTATTTCAGGATATAATAAAATTGTCTATGGTAATATTTTAGCCGAAACAATCGGGCTGCAAAATATTATAAATAAATGTCCGCGATTCGGCGCATGGATTCATAAAATAGAGATTATTTGACATGTACACAAACAGCCCATCATATTCAAAATATTCGCAAGCAAAACACAAGTTGAACGCCAACGTCAGGAAATCGAACGCCTGCACGCGGAACTGGGAAAATTAGGAATTAAGAATTAGGAATTGCTGCAAGCGCATCTTTTTAAACGCAGAAGACGCAGAGGCGCGGAGAAAAAAAACGCTGTGTCTCCGCGTCTCTGCGTTTAAAAAAACGTTGCCGTTTTATTTTTTCACCCTGCCGGGGTTTTTGCCGATAAAATCTTTCCAACTTTTGTACGATGCTCCGGCGGCAGATGTTTGTGAAAGTAACAAATAAGATGCTGTGTTGTTTTGGAAAAAGATGTACCTTTGCAAAATAAAAACAGAAAGATGCCGTATGAAGGATGATGGAACAGGAGGGAGTTTAAGTATAAAAATATTTTTCAACAATAAATAATATGGAAAACTTGATTAAGTATGTAAAAATTCACAATTTCAAGTCTATTGCCGATTTGGAACTGGAAGATTGCAGGCGGATAAATCTTTTTATCGGTTATCCGAATGTCGGAAAATCCAATGTTTTGGAGGCGTTGAGCCTGTTTTCCGTGCCGTTTTTACAGGAAGGGGAAAGTTTGAATAAATTAATTCGTGTGGAAAATAAGAATGAACTTTTTTTTAATCTATTAGAAAATACGTGTTTTGTCAAAACCAATATCGAAAGTATGGAGTTGGATACAAACCTTCGATTGAAACTGTTCAAAGAAGGTTATGATGCAATAATCTATCCATTTTCCAAGAAATTAATATTAGAACACCGTAATTTTGAACCACACGGAGCATTTTATAACTCTCCTGATTCAGGTAACATTTTGCGATATGCTTTTAAGCAGGAAAAGCAATGGAAGTCTATCGGAGATGAACTTTTACTGCCGCCTTTTGGCGAAAATATTGTGGATACACTTTCCGGCAATGAGAATGTATCGGAAGTGGTAGCATGGATAAAAAATGAATTTTTAAAATACAAACTGGAACTGGTATTCGATATATCAACAAACAGTTTAAAAATACAGCAACGATTAAACGGCGATAAAGTAAAACAGTTGCCCTATTCTTCCATTGCCGGCACCTTGCAACGAATGATTTTCTACAAAACCGCCATTGCTTCCAACAAAAACTCCGTTTTGCTGTTTGAGGAGCCTGAAGCGCACGCTTTCCCGCCCTATATCGCAACCATTATGAACGATATTATTGATGCCGGAAGCAACCGTTTTTTCATTGTTACCCACAGTCCGGTTGTGGTAAATGCTTTTTTGGAATACGAGAACGTCCGGCGTGAAACTTCCATTTACCTGTTTGATTTTAAAAACGGGCAAACAACTGCCAAACGCCTTTCCGATGAAGAAATGGCGTTGGCATACGAATATGGCGATGCGTTGTTTTTTAACCTCGAAAATTTATTATAAATGGATTTGGACTTGCGGATATTGCCCGAATGTTATATTGACACCACTTTGGCGGAAGCGCTTGCTTTTCCAAAAAGAGGTTATAAACACATAAAAGGATGTAACAATGTGCTTGCTGAAATGAACAAACGGCTGAAAAATGAGGCGGCATTGGGCATTATTGACGATGATAAATGTGTTCCTGCACAGTTTAATTCTTTTGCATTGCTAAAAAGGCACAATGAAAATCTGGCCATTTATAAACACCATGAAAATCCGCATTATATCGTAAAAATCAGTAAAGCCGCAGAAGATTTTATTTTAAAAAATGCGGAAAAGAGTGGAATTTCTTTGAGTGATTATAATTTACCCGACAATTTGCCCAATCTGATGAAGCAAACAAAAAGCATCGCCGTAAAAAATAATCCGGAATTGAAACGCCTGTTCTCTGCAATTAAGCAGAACGAAAATTCCGATTTTTATGTTTTGGCGCGATGGATTGAATTGTTTAAGGAAAATCCGTATAACATGGATAGCGGATTGTTGTGAAAAGACGCGGATTTTTATAGAACGGCTTGCGGAAAATCGCCCGCGTATGCAAAAAAACCATACCTTTGCGCCGTGGAACAATTTTAGAAATAAGGAACAATGATAAACAAACAAATTAATTATGGAGATTATGGAGACCATACTATGAAGAATACCTTTCTTTTTTTGCGCGCGCTCTGCGCCGTGCTGTTTTTGCTCACGCTTGCGGGTTGTAAAACGAATTCCGTCATTAAACCGGAAGATTTGAGGTATCCGCGTTACGGCGATAACATTGAGCCCATAGATTACGCAAAGGCGGATAACTGGCTTTCGGTGGGCAATGGAGGCAGCCTTGATGTGGATGTATTTTTTCTCTATCCGACATCCTGGCGTGCCGCTCCCGGAGAATACCCGATTTCGACCATAGACGATTCCGGGATGCGCCAATATGCCGCTTACTATCGCGCTACGCGGGCATCGGCTTTTGAAACCGCCGGAAACATCTACGCGCCGTACTACCGCCAGCTTGATGCGTCCTTTGCCATCATGAATGCCGTCCGGCCGGAAATCGCCGCGGCGTTTTTTGCCGGCGTCCCGCTTGTGGATGTGCGGGCCGCCTTTGAGTACTACATCAAACATTACAACAAGGGGAAGCCTTTCATACTTGCGGGACACTCGCAGGGTTCAATCGTGCTGTTCGCGCTATTATCAAGCTACATGAAGGAGAATCCGGATGTTTATAACAGGATGATTGCCGCATACCTCATAGGCGCACCGCTCACGCAAGATATTTATACTGCATTTCCCCACCTGAATCCGGCGCAGGGCGCGGACGATCTGGGCGTGATAATATGTTACAATACCAACTCG
>JAISRS010000339.1 GCA_031273485.1 Prevotellaceae bacterium | reverse complement strand
ATGGATTATTCCGTTTACGATGCCTTGCAGTCCGGATTTGGAAAAATCGTATTTGTCATCAGGCATTATTTTGAAGAAGAGTTCAGGGAAAAGGTAGCCTCCAAGTATGAAAATTCAGTACCTGTGGAAATCGTATTTCAGGAATTGGATGTATTACCGGAAGGTTTTACGCTGAATCCGGAACGGGAAAAACCATGGGGTACCAACCATGCTTTGATGATGGGCAAAGAGGTTATTCATGAACCGTTTGGGATTATCAATGCCGATGATTTTTACGGTCGTGAAAGCTATCAACTGTTGGCGGAACAATTAAGTCAAATAGAAGGAAAACATCATCAGTATTGCATGATAGGATATTTATTGGGCAATACTTTGTCCGACAGTGGAAGTGTGGCGCGTGGCGTTTGTGAAATTGACGATAACGGTTATCTGTCCAAAATAACGGAACGTACACAAATTGAACGAATAAACGGTATTCCTTCTTTTAAAGAGCAGGAAGAATGGAAATCATTAACCGATACCACGCCTGTATCCATGAATATGTGGGGATTTACGCCGGACTATTTCGATTTGTCAGAAAACAGCTTTATCGAATTTCTGAAAAACAATCAGCACAACCCGAAGGCAGAATTTCTGATACCGACATTGGTAAATGATCTGGTTGCAAAAAAGGAAATCAGCGTCAAATTGGTGAATACGCCTGCCGACTGGTTTGGCGTAACCTATATCAAAGACCGTCCGGGAGCGGTGCAAAAAATACAGGAACTGATTGATAAAGGAATTTACCCTTCAAAACTTTTCTAAAACATTAAAAATAAATAAAATACAATCATGCAAATAAAAGCAATTCAAGAAAAATTCAAATCATTATTTGAAGCGGAAGGAACGTTTTACACGTCTCCCGGTCGTATCAATCTTATCGGCGAACATACCGATTACAACGGCGGCTTCGTGCTTCCGGGCGCTATCGACAAGGCAATGTATGCCGAAATCAAACCCAACGGCACAGACAAAGTACGCGCATTTGCCCTGGACTTGGGCGAATATGCCGAATTTGGTTTTGGCGAAAATGATCTTCCCGCCAAATCGTGGGCGAAATATATTTACGGCGTTTGCCGGGAAATGATTAAGCGAGGCGCTGCGATAAAAGGGTTCGACACGGTTTTTGCCGGCGATGTGCCGCTGGGAGCAGGCATGTCTTCCTCGGCTGCTTTGGAAAGTTGCTTCGGTTATGCCATCAACAATATGTTCAAATTATGGTTCGACCGTTTTGAACTGGCTAAAATAGGACAAGCCACCGAGCATCATTATGTAGGCGTAAAATGCGGTATCATGGATCAGTTTGCCTCCTGTTTCGGAAAGGAAGGCTCGCTCATCCGTTTGGACTGCCGTTCGCTGGAATATCAGTATATACCTTTCAATCCGACAGGTTACCGTTTGGTTTTGGTGAATACCTGCGTCGCCCACGAATTGGCTTCATCGGCATACAACAAACGCCGTCAATCGTGCGAAAATGTGGCAGCAGCCATCAAAAAACACCATCCCGAAGTGGAATTACTGCGCGACTCCGATTTGGTTATGCTGAAGGAAGTAGCCAATGAAGTCACTCCCGAAGACTATATCCGCGCCGAATTTGTGATTGAAGAAATCCAACGCCTGTTAGATACCTGCGCCGCTTTGGAGAAAGGCGATTACGAAACGGTCGGCAAAAAAATGTACGAAACGCATATCGGATTAAGCCGTAAATACGAAGTGAGTTGCGAAGAACTGGATTTTCTGAACAATATTGCCCGAGAATGTGATGTAACAGGTTCGCGAGTGATGGGCGGCGGTTTCGGCGGTTGTACCATCAACTTGGTAAAAGATGAATTGTACGACGGATTCATCAAACGGGCAACAGACAGTTACGAACAGAAATTCAAGATGAAGCCCAAAGTATATGATGTGGTGATTAAAGACGGAGCAAGAAAATTATAAAACATGACAGATGAACTATATGATATGGTTATTAAAAATGGTGCAGGATAGCTGTAAATTCCTGTTATTCGCGTTGTTACTGTTGTTATCGACGCCTGTTTTTTCCCAACTGTCCTTCGGGCAACCGGAAAAAATCAATGATGAATGGAAATTCATTTTAAAGGACATTGACAATGCGCAATCTCCGTATTATAATGATGTGGAATGGCAAAGCGTTGATTTGCCTCACGACTGGAGTGTTCGCGGACAATTAAGTCCATCGCTGGCAAGCGCAACCGGCTATTTGCCAGGCGGTATCGGCTGGTATCGCAAAACGCTCTTTATCCCCGGCAAGGGGATAAATCCCCTTGCCGAAAGAGTATATCTCTATTTTGAAGGCATTTACAACCGCAGTGAAGTGTTTGTCAATGGACAATCGGTCGGCAGCCGTCCCAGCGGATATATCTCGTTTGCCTTCGACATTACGTCCTTTATTCAATACGGAAAAGAAAACCTGATTGCTGTTCGTGTGGATCACAGTCAAAGTGCCGATTCCCGCTGGTACACCGGTTCCGGCATTTATCGCAATGTCTGGCTGGTATATGCTAATTCTGTGCACATTGCCCAATGGGGCGTATTTGCCTATCCGAAAGCGGTAACGAAAAAAAGCGCTATCCTTGGCGTGGAAATTGAAATTGAAAACGGTTCGAATACCGGTAATACTCTTACCGTAAACAGTGAATTAATTTCGCCGACAGGGAAAGTCGTGGCAAGAAATGTTGAAAAAATAGCCGTTCCAGCCGGACAGAAAAATAATCGTACAATCGATTTAAAGGTAAACAATCCGCAATTGTGGGATTTGGAAAATCCGGTACTGTATCAATTGAAAACAACGGTTCTTCTGGATGGGAAAATAATTGACGAAACTACGACTATCACCGGTATTCGCTCCTTTACGTTCGACCCGGACAGGGGTTTTGCGTTAAACGGTAAAAACCTGAAGATGAAAGGCGTTTGTATTCATCACGATGCAGGCGTATTGGGTTCGGCAGTTCCCCGCGAAGTTTGGGAAAGGAGATTGCTGACCCTCAAGGAAATAGGCGTAAATGCCATCCGCACCAGCCACAATCCGCAAGCGCCTGATTTATACGATTTATGTGATGAATTGGGGTTGCTGGTTTTAAACGAAGCCTACGACGAGTGGGAATTTCCAAAAAACAAATGGATTGAGGGTTGGAATGTCGGAACGCCCGGACATCAGGGTTCTTTCGATATTTTTGAAAAATGGGGAGAACAGGATTTAGCCGATATGGTGCGCCGCGACCGGAATCATGTTTCCGTATTTGCATGGAGTATTGGTAACGAGGTCGATTATCCGAACGACCCCTATTCACATCCGATTCTTGACGGAGATAATACTGATTTTTCGCAAAAACTCTTTGGCGGCTACAAAAAAGACGCTCCCGATGCGAATCGTCTGGGCGGTATCGCCAAGCGTTTGGCGGCAGTTGTGAAACAATACGACAAGTCCCGTCCCGTTACAGCAGGATTAGCCGGAGTCGCCATGTCGAATGAAACGGAATACCCCGATGCATTGGATATTACCGGATATAATTATACGGAAAGCCGCTATCTTTCAGACCATAAGAAATATCCGAATCGGGTTATTTTCGGTAGCGAAACCCGCCACGATTTGGATGCGTGGAAAGCGGTAACAAACAACGAACACATCTTCGGACAGTTTATCTGGACAGGAATTGATTATCTGGGAGAATCAGGTGAATGGCCTGCACGCGGATTTAATTCGGGAATGGTGGATTTCGGAGGTTTTATCAAACCGCGAGGTTATTTCCGGCAATCCCTCTGGTCGGATAAGCCAATGGCGTACATAGGAACGACCGACGCCTTGCCGATATGGAATTTCGAAGAAGGACAAATCATCCGCGTAACCTGTTATACCAATGCGGCTAAAGCCACGCTCGAACTGAACGGCAAACCGGTTGGAAACAGTCAGAATCGGAATGAAAAAACCGGGATTATATACTGGGACGTCCCTTATCAGGCAGGGAAACTGGAAGTTATCGGGTTGGATATTAATAATAATGAAATTACCCGTTACACGATACAATCTTCCAAACAGCCGTATGCACTGCGTATTGAACAGGGAGAAAAAACAATCTCCAAAAATAAGGGACTGGCACAAATCGTTGTTCAGGTAGTAGATGAAAATGGCGTGCCTGTCATGTTGTCCGACAATGAAATCACCTGTCAAATTACCGGTCCTGCGAAATTGTTGGGATTGGAAGCAGGCAATAACCAGGACACAGGAGACTATACGGATAATAAACAGCGTGTTTTCCATGGTCGTTTGCTGGCTTATATTCAAGCTAAAGGAGAAGAAGGAAATATAAAGGTAACCTTTTCTTCACCCTGGCTGAAATCGGCGGAAACAACAATTGAGGTAAAATGATTATAAATAAACAGAATAGTAATAACTTAAAGAAATATATCATGAAGCTCCTGTTTTTATTACTTGCCGTTTTATCTGTTGCAAATGGCTTTGCACAATCAAAAGAAACAATCATCACGATTCATCCCGAACAGGCAAAAGACACAATCAGCAAGCATCTTTACGGACAGTTTGCAGAGCATCTCGGCGCTTGTATCTACGGCGGATTATGGGTTGGCGAGGATGCTGCCAAACCCAACACAAACGGTTATCGAAACGATGTACTCAAGGCTTTGAAAGAACTGCAAATTCCGAACTTGCGGTGGCCCGGCGGTTGTTTCGCCGACGAATATCATTGGATGGACGGGATAGGCGCCCGCAGCCAACGTCCGAAAATGGTCAATAATAATTGGGGAGGCGTGGTGGAAAACAACAGTTTCGGTACGCACGAATTTCTAAATCTTTGTGAAATACTTGGTTGCGAACCCTATATCAGTGGAAACGTGGGCAGCGGAACGGTGGAAGAATTAGCCAAATGGGTGGAATACATGACTTCCGACGGCGACAGCCCGATGGCTAATTTGCGCAGGCAAAACGGCAGGGAAAAACCGTGGAAAGTGAAATATCTCGGCGTAGGCAACGAAAGTTGGGGCTGCGGAGGCGATATGCTTCCCGAATATTATGCCGACCTCTATCGCCGTTATGCCGTTTATTGCCGCAACTTCGACGGCAACCGGCTGTTTAAGATTGCAAGCGGCGCCAGCGATTACGATTATAACTGGACGGAAATACTGATGAAAAAAATAGGCAATAAGATGAACGCCCTTTCGCTTCATTATTACACCGTCAAAACATGGGACGGAAGCAAAGGCTCTGCTACCGATTTTTCTGCGGAAGATTATTACTGGACGTTGGATAAATGCCTCGAAATAGAAGAAGTGATTCAAAAGCACATTGCCATTATGGACAAATACGACCCGGATAAACGCATCGGCTTGATGGTGGATGAATGGGGTACATGGTGGGATGTAGAACCCGGAACCAACCCCGGATTTCTTTTTCAACAAAATACCATGCGTGACGCCATGGTTGCCGGATTAACCTTAAACGTGTTCCATAAATATGCCGACCGTATTCAAATGAGCAACATCGCTCAAATAGTCAATGTGCTTCAATCCATGATTTTAACGAAAGAAGATAAAATGATTTTGACGCCGACTTATTTTGTATTCAAAATGTATCAGGTGCATCAGGATGCTCTTTATTTGCCCTTGGAGATGACCGGAGAAAATGTTTCGGCATCCGCCTCTCAAAAGGAAGGGAAAATCCATATTTCCCTCATCAATACGGATTTGGAATCGGAACAGCGCATAAAAATTTTTCTTCCCGGATTGAAAGTCAATCAAGTTAGCGGTCAAATGCTGACGTCAAAAGCAATCAGCGACCACAATACTTTTGAAAATCCGGATAGGGTAAAAACGGTCGATTTTAAAGATGTAAAGTTAAATAAAGCGCAATTAACGGTTCATCTTCCCGCCAAATCAATCGTAGTTTTAGAAATTGAATAAAATGGTATGAAGTACAGATTTTGTGGTAAAAGCGGGTTACAATTGCCTGTTATTTCTTTGGGATTATGGCATAATTTCGGGGATGTGGACAATTTCACGGTTGCCCGCGACATGACGCTCTATGCCTTTGAGCATGGCATTACCCACTTCGATTTAGCCGACAATTACGGACCGCCTCCCGGAAGTGCGGAGATCAATTTCGGCAAAATTTTGAGCAACGATTTGAAAAATCATCGGGACGAAATGCTTATTTCTTCCAAAGCGGGACACCTGATGTGGGAGGGTGTGTATGGCGACGGAGGTTCTCGCAAGCACCTGATGGCAAGTATCCATCAAAGCCTGAAACGCACAGGACTGGAATACTTCGACATTTTCTATTCGCACCGTTACGACCCTCAGACGCCCCTTGCAGAAACCGTTCAAACGCTGATAGACATTGTCCGTCAGGGAAAAGCCCTGTACATAGGACTGTCCAAGTATCCTGCGGAACAGGCGAAACAAGCCTGTCAAATGATGGCTGCCCAAAATGTTCCCTGCCTCGTTTTTCAGGACAGATACCATCTTTTCAACCGCGACCCCGAAACACAGGTATTTCCCACAGCCGAAAAGTACGGCGCGGGATTTGTCGCCTTTTCTCCTTTGGCGCAAGGACTTTTGACGGATAAATATCTGGCGGGTATTCCCGATACTTCCCGCGCAGCCAAAAACAGATTCCTCAAAAGGGAACAAATTACGGAAGACATGGTCAAACGCATTACCTGCCTCAATCGGTTGGCATGGCAGCGTGGGCGGTCTTTGGCTGAAACGGCTTTAACGTGGGTATTGCAGCATAAACAGGTAACATCCGTAATTGTAGGCGCTTCGTCGGTGGCACAGCTACAGGACAATCTGAAAGCGGCTGACGGCAAAGAATTGACCCCGGAGGAAATAAATCTCATAGAACAAATTTTAAAAATTAGAGATTAAGTAAAAACCTGAATTCTGTTTAAGAGGATGCATTTCAAATCGTCGCATGTATGAAAGATGTACAAAAGTCCCGCAGGAACAACACTTTATTAACCGTATGCTTTAGTTTACGGACGGGACAGAACATATTCCACTTCTCCAAAATCCCGCACCTTTGGATATATCGCAAAGGAAAGTATCGTTCTTGCAGGATTTCCATCTCGTGGATGTATTGCTTGCCGTAAGCTAAAGCATACGGTTAATAAAGTTCCACCTCTGCGGGATTTTTTACGTATGCGACAATTTGAAATGCACCCGTTTAAGAAACAGTGAACTTCGGTGCAGCATTTTTTACTGTGCCGAGCGAGGGATTTTTACAACCTCCGGCGATGCAGCACGGTTTGCAGCCCGAAAATGCGCCGATAAAATATTTTGATACCGATTACGGCGCCGTAAACCGTCCTGCAAAACTTTTTTGTGCCGGTTTCTCTGCCCGCAATGATGCTGAAAAAACAGATCGAAATAGTTTTCTGCCCGGTAAAGACCTTCACATTTCCCTGCAGGGCGGTTTACTCCCGAAGATACACCTCTGCAAAACATTTTGGAACCGTTTGC
>JAISRS010000305.1 GCA_031273485.1 Prevotellaceae bacterium | reverse complement strand
CGGAGAAACAATGTGGATTGTTAAAAATGATATGTGGGACAAGTTTGTTCAAAAATTGAGTGATGAAAAACGTGAAAAGCTGGGCGATGAAACAGATTATTTTGTTGCAGAGACACAAGGCAAATACCTCGTATCGAGAGAGCTTGATAAAGAAGAAAAAAAGACAAAGTTGGGTTTTAACGGCTTAACTCCTTCCGAATGGGCTTTGCTTTCAAAAAATGTGATCGTCGAAGACGATTTGTTAAATCCCGTCTGGAACGATCTATCTTCACCACGAAACAAGTATCAATTAGAACACGGGGCAGTTTATCCTATCAAACTCTGCGAAAGATTGATAAAAATGTATTCCACAGAAGGAGACACCGTTTTTGACCCCTTTTTAGGCATAGGTACAACAATGATTGCAGCACAGCAACTGAACCGACATTGCATAGGCACTGAACTAAACCCAAAGTTTGCAGGTATTGCTAAAAATTGGTTGGACGATGTGCAGGGGCTTTTCGGAAATAACATGCACTACAAAATTGTAAACGATGATTGCCGTAACCTGTTACAGTACGTCAGAAAGGATAAGGTACAACTTACAATCACCTCGACGACTTATGCCGATTTTATTCAAAAATCGCTCAAGGACAGGAAAACAACACACAAATCCTCTGTAATCAAATTAGAAAATAACAGCACTGTTAGGCAGTATAGCGGGAAAGAAAACGACTTTGATTTGACTTATAACGAGTTTTTAGAGCAAATCAAACAAATATTGAAAGACAATTTCACCATTACAAAAGCGAGTGGGTATTCGTGTGGGGGTGTTAAAGACTACCACAATACAAAAAATAAAGTGCCGTATGTGACGTTTCATTCCGATTTGGCACAGGCAAGCGAGAAAGTACCACGACCCTATTATTTGGGACCAGACAGGGCAACGCCGATCTGTACTTTTTGACTATCCGAGCTTATTATCTCCCAATCAGAGTTGCTCGTTTGTAGTGGTGTTCCGTAACGTGAAATAAATAGCAGAAAAAACAACAAATATGATACAGATTATACATTTATCAGATTTTCATTTAAATGAAAAAAACCTGAACGATTGGAACTCGTATGTAAAAAAGGCTTTTGTTAAGCAAATCAAAATCTTAAATTTGGATATGAGCAAAACAATTATTGTCTGTACAGGAGACATGGTAGACAAAGGAAATATACATTATAAAACTCAAAACGCTTTTGATGTATTTAAAGTCGAAGTTATTGATTATATTTGTAAATATCTATCCGTAGGAACAGATCGATTTCTAATTGTTTCTGGTAATCATGATATTGTTCGGAGCAATGATACAGAAGTAACAGAATTAGGTCTTAGGGCATTATATAATCAAGGATTCGCAAAAATCTTGTCTTCTGTAAAAAGAATACTAGATAATGAAGACAGGGAAGGGGTCAAACGCAATATTCCTTTTTCTGATTTTGAGTCAAAATTATACAATGGTGTTGATAGATATTCTTCTTTTCTTGGCAGTGCATTTAGATACAATATTGATAACTCAAATATTGGTATTGCGTGTTTAAATTCTTCGTGGCGATGTTATGATGACAATGATAAAGATTTTTTAGTTTTAGGCGAAGAACAATTAAATCGATGTACCAATTACATAAAAGATTGCGAGATTAAAATTGCTTTAATGCACCACCCCTTAGATTGGTTTAAACTGGAGCAAAATATTATTTCCAAACACATTAGCAAAGATTACAATATGTTGTTTGTTGGACATGTTCATGAAGCAAGCACTATTACGCAAACAGGATTTTCGGGTACGTTATTAACAAATATTGCGCCGTCATGTACCAGCGACATTAGAGATGATAGCAAAGCATTTTCTAATGGATTTACTTTTGTGCAATATGATAAAACAAACAAGGAGGTTATTTGTAAATATTTCAAATACAATCACAAGAACAAAGAGTTTGCTTTAAATTCAGAAATTGGAGAAAGAGGACAAATAGTTTTTGAAATTCCCAATCCAAATAAAACTTCAACACATGCGCTGGTCGAAAAATGCATAAAAAATATTCAAGAGGATTTTTATAAAATTATGGATGAGCATATCATTGCCCAGAAAATACATGTTATTCCCAACATAAAGGAAGCTTTTATCATGCCCCCTTTAACAGAGCAAAACAAAGAAGAGTACCTTTCATTAGACGAAATTTGTAAAAGCAAACAAAATATTTGCATTTTCGGGACACAAGAAATTGGAAAAACAACATTATTATACAGAATAACGAGAGAATTTATTGATAAATATTCTCATTCAAGAAAAATTCCTGTTTACATAGATGTTAAAGAAATGGGAAATAAAGAAATAACTACATGTATCAAAGATTTTCTTAGGTGTTCAACAGAAGACGCACACACACTAATAAGCGAAAAACTGATTGTATTATTAATAGATAATTTGGATTATACCGCATTGAATAAAGACAGAATAAATAAAATAAATACTTTCGATTCAGCAAACCATGAAATTCAAATTATTGCCACCACTGATAATATTCTAGATAATGTTCCAACAGAAAGCCATATAAAAAATTCAGTAATTCCATTTCGCAATTTATATTTAGGACAATTAAAATCCTCTCATATCAAGGAACTGATGGTAAAATGGCTGCCGCAAGATGATAATGCAAAAAGAGAAGAAAAATTAGAAAAGATAGTCAATAATTTTTGCTCTTACTCTTTGCCATGTACTGCAATGTCTGTATCATTATTTCTTTGGAGTACAGAAAATTCAAATAAAAAGCCTATAAATCAAGCCGTTTTATTAGATATTTATATAGAAATAGTACTCGAAAAATTAGCAAAGGAAAATATATATCGGGATTCATTTGACTATAAAAATAAAACTATGCTCTTGGCTAAAATAGCACAGGAAATGCTTAAAAGTAAAGAATCAAGCTATGCAATATCATATTCACAGTATATAAAAATAATAACAGATTACATTCAAACAGTAGGTTTTGATTATGATAGCAGCCGTATTGCAGAATATTTTATTGAGAGAAAAATATTTTCCAAAATGGCAAATAATGTAAAATTTTCTCATTCTTGTTTTTTCCATTTCTTTATTGCAAAACGAATGGAATACGACATTGACTTTAAAAATGCAATTTTATCAGAACCCTCTTTCCATATGTTTCCTCGCGAGTTAGATTATTATACAGGTCTAACTCGTAACGATAAAAGCACGTTAATTTTAATCTTTGGTAGATTCAAAAAAGCATTTGATGGAATTGAAGAAATTTTTAATCAAGTTGATGTAGATAAGAACTTCACATACATATTAAAAAATCAGACTTCACACGAACCTATTACAAAATCTATTGATACGAATAAGATTAAAAGCAACAGACCGTCAGAAGAAAAAATATTGGAATTTTACGACACAAAATTGTCCAAATCAACTCACGATGCCATAATAAGAAAAGTAGATAATTTTAATCTTGAAATCTTGATAACAATTATGAGTAATATTCTTAGAAATTCTGAAGGCGTAGAAGATTTAAATTTGAAAAAAGAGATTTATAATTCAATCATAAGAAATACGGTTGGCTGGACAGTTCTATATAAAGAATGGATTGTGAGATATGTGCAAAAACACAATGCCTTACCTCCCTTTATTGCTCAAGAATCAAATCTTGTTTCTTTTTTGCAACTTTTGCCTATGAATATACAGAATGGGGTGAATAATCATTTAGGAACATACAAATTGACTCCTGTTATGGCAAGTAAAATCGAAAAAGACAACCATGACAAAACCTGTTCTGATGTAGAGAAATATTTTTCTGTTGGGTTATATTGGGATTCTCAAGGAAAGGACAAATTCAAGCCATTTAAAGAATTGATAAAAACTTTGTCTAACAATATAGTACAAGATTATTGCATGTATAAATTGTACGATTATTTTTACCGAAAAACAAAACCAGATTCACCAGAAGCAGAACAGTGTATAGAATTACTTACCCGCTTAAAATTAAAAACAGAGAAATTACATAAAAGGTTGACAGGGAGCATTATGTTAGAGTTCAAAGGGAGAAAAAAGAAAATTTAATCAATAGAGCCAAACATATGACCTACAATATAGATTTTGATTCCGGCAACAGCGATACAATGTATTTAACGCATTCTTTGCACCCATACCCGGCAAAGTTTCCGCCACAACTGCCACTCACTATTGCTGAACGGTGTTTGTAATTTTCTAATTCTGAGAAGTAAATGATTATGAACGAGGCATTAGTAGAATGGACGCTATTACGTGAGCAGACTTATCTCAATAAATGTTTGGGGTTGGGTGTGAAAAAGAAAATTTTTCAGCAATATTCGACCGAATACGGAAGAATTGATTTTGCGCACGAGTTAAGTGATGGGCGCATAGCCATTACAGAACTTGAAACGGTTATAGATAATCAATCAAAATTGGCATATTGTCAATATCAATGTCTTGAGTATGCTCACATTCAGTTTGGCACAAAAGATAAACCGCTGATTGTTATTCTGATCGCCAATGAAACGCCCGACAAATACAAAAAGCAGTTAATCCATTTTTCAAAGGAAAACAATTTTGAATTTAAGACCTATTCACTTGAAACAGTGAATGATTACTACAAAAAGTTGATCGAGGAAGCGGTTAAAAATTCAGGTGTTCCATTAGTAAAACCTGTGGCAAACAATTTTACGCATTTGGCTTGTCTGAACAGGTTTATTTTGCCGTTTTTTGATTTGGAAAAGGATATGTTGAAGCGCAATGATTTTATTGAATATTTTGATTTAAGGGAAGACAGAGCCGACAGTCATTTCAAAGTCCATCAGCAAATGGCTGCCTATTTTGAATTGATACACGCTGTTTCAAAAGGCAACAAACGGTCTGAGATTCAACTCACCGAATACGGCAAACGGTTTCGTGATAACATCAATTGTGAGTTTGCCGTTTATCAAAATTACTCAAAAGCAGAATTAAAAAAAATAAGTTTGAGTGTGGAACAAAAACGGATTTTACTTGAAAGTTTGATGAATGGAAATATCGGCGAATTGAAAGGAAAAGCCAATTTATTGTATTTCCTGCGTTTTGTGCATTTAACGGAAGGCGTTTGGATACCGCGTGGCAGAAAAATGGACAAGCAAAAACGTGATTTTGCCAACAGTTTTTTAGGCACGGATTATACCGAAATAACGCTTTGCAATTGGCTGAATTTTATCTGTACACACGCAGAAGAATTGGAATTAATAGAAAGAATCAGGACAAGCAGCGAATACGACAGAGCCACTTTGACAAGTTTAGGCTCACGGGTTTTGGGCTTTATCGAAATGGATTTGCACTTAAAAAGAGAACGAACACAAATACCTTTACAGTTATGACAGTAAAACAATTAAATGAATGGTGGAGACAATGTGATTTTCGCCAAATGGAAACAATAACAAAAACCAAAGACTATTGGTTTAGCGAAGAAGATGGTTATCAGGCGTTTGTTGATTTTTGCAATAATTGGTGGCGCAGTTTAGCAACCGAAGATAAACAGGCTATTTACGAAGATCATCAGTAAATTCGGCGCATTGCGACTTATCTTTTCGCCTGCTTATTCTCTGAAATTAGCAGGCGAAAAGTATGCTGAAAAAGATTGGTTTAAACGAAGTTTAGCAGCATTAAAGAACGATCATTCCTATCAAGCATACCGCAAACAAGTAGATGTAGCGACCGGAGTACAGGTTTTATTAGAAACGTGGAAAAACCGCAGAAGTAAAAACTTAAACAAACTTCGTTACTTTGTGAAAGATCATTTTATTGCAGCAAAGATCAATCGTTTCAGCCACGCGATGGACCCGGACAGAGGCATTTTGACATTTATTTCCTTTCTGTTTTCACAGACATGTCAAGTTTTTGGTATTTATGCACTTGTGCGACCACGAGGCAACGGCTTGATGAAACAGGACTTGAAAACGATTGAGGAGATGCGGGATAAATTGTCGACTGCTTTTGAAATGGATAAAGGCGGTATTCCTGATTGGTTGATTGACGAGTGTAAGCAAGCGGCAAAGAAAGCCCAATCATTAGACGAGATAATAGATTTTCAGCCTGTTTGGGAAAAGTACAACGCTGTGCTTATTGAGAATAAGGTTGTAATGACACTTGCTTACTTTTTAGATGGCATTTATCTAAACCACAACGGCATATGTTTAAAATGGGATAAAAGGAAGTTAGTCAATTCCACAAGCACGAATTTTCTACCTGCTTTTTCTGCATCCTTTGGGTTTTCAAATTACACGGAACCGATGCCTATTATTGAAGTTGTAGATGAAGTAGATGAAGACGAGGTCACATACACCATTGTTCATAAAGTCCTCATTCCAAACGGTTTTCAAATTGTTTCTGTTTCCTATCCCGGATCGCAAGGTGGTGGAGCGGTTTTGCCAAACCCCGAATTAGGCAAAGCGCAGCCGCGTGAATATCCGGACGTTATTGCTTTGCCACCGGCAAATTCAACAATAGATGTTGTATAGAATGAAAGCAAGGGAATGTTCTCCAAATCAAGCGTGAGAAAGGATCTAGAAAAGATTTTGCGCTATAAGACCGACCCGAAACGAATCATGGCATTGAAAGAGACCTTGTTTGTTGCACAAGTTATTGACAAAAACAAGCAACTGCGAAACATTGTTATCGGTGTAGCATTTGGCGTGAAAAACGGAATAACCACCAATTGGCGACCTGACAATGTTGATTTCATTTTCCGCATTACCAACCGCCACGAATGGGCGATCGGCATTTTCAAACAAGAATTACGTGATTTAATAAG
>JAISRS010000232.1 GCA_031273485.1 Prevotellaceae bacterium | reverse complement strand
TCATTGCTCATTGCACACGGAGCGTAAAAGACCGCAGGCACGGCATCCAAACCAATTAGCAATGAGGAATGGGAATACCCTTCCGCGCTTGCCGAAAGAATCCTTTTCCTCGCCAAGGTTAACCTTAACCTTGGCGAGGTTAACCTTAACCTTGGGAAGGTTAGCCTTAGAATCGGCGAGGGAAAGCCTTCCCTACAATGAGCAATTAGTAATGAGCAATGAAAGATTTTAGGCGATAGCTGCTGATTAAGGGCGAACAGGCGGTACAACAAGCTAACGCGAGC
Source organism: Prevotellaceae bacterium (assembly GCA_031273485.1). Lineage (GTDB taxonomy): Bacteria > Bacteroidota > Bacteroidia > Bacteroidales > UBA932 > JAIRLF01. The sequence continues at coordinate 5,949 of JAISRS010000232.1, read as the reverse complement.
CGCCCGTAGAAAGTCCATAATACCGGACAAAACTTGACCGACGCGAAGGCTAAGGGGTAACGCCTTCGCCTTTTTGCCCTGCAAAACGCCCAATTCTTCTTTGCATTTCAGGTAGTAGCGTCACCGGTTGACACCATAAAAAAGCGCAGCGTAATTGGTACGCAAATTATCCCCCCAACTACAGGGTATAAGTGGATGGGAGTCCACTACGATTCTCCCTACACCTTATAGCCCAAAACTTATGCCTACCTATTGACAGATATGGACAGACCTATTGACAAAAAAATTATTGTTTGGTAAATTCATGCTATGATTTTATTGGATAGTCTTAAGTGATTATTTAGACCATTCTACACACGATGTGTCATTTTGACGTATTATAATGTTTGAAATTATTAAGAGGAAAGAGAAAATGCTTATGAAAAGATACTGGGTTACAGGGGTAGGCCCAAGAGGAGGGTTCCGCATCACGGGAGGACATTTCAACGAGAGAAACGAGCTGGTTACGGTTGTTTCGCTCAAATGCAGGGGAACAACACCCGGTGATGTAGGATTCGAGTTGTCATCTGATAAAGTAAAAGAGATACAACAGTCTGATCAATTTGATCCAAGGGAAAGCGACCATTGGAATGCAGGCGAATGTCCGGATCAAAGAGTTGGGAGAAGTGTTGCACGAAGAGGCGCACAAGAGGAGGCTGTACACCGATTTCACCGCGGTGAAAGAAGAGGGAAAGGTGAATGGTATCCTATAGATCTGTAAAAATATTGCAGGCGCACTAAAGGTATAGCCAAACTTACTGCTTCCCATTATTTCTCCGCATCAGATGTCTGGACATCCACCGCTATGTCTTCGCTACGGACTTCATATTTTTTCTCAGGCTTGCCATAGACATTAACAGACTGATGTGATGTTGAAAACGTGTTTTCTTCCAAATAATGAGAATCTCCAAAAATCAGTTCCTCAATTTTAGTTGAATCAATTTCACTATATTCACCGGTTTCTTTTACCAAACGCTCTATCTTTCGCACTCCTTTAAGATTCTCAATATTTTCTGTATTGTCATCCGGCATCAAAATAAATAAATAATCCTTTGCCCGGCTAATGGATACGTTGAGTATGTTTTTTCTGTTTAAAAATATGTTTTCCGAAATATTCGGCGGCGGGTTAAAAACGGCAATGATTATATCACACTCGTCTCCTTGAAAACCATGGATAGTATTAGAATTGACATCGACATGCGCGGGAAAATGATGCCATGATGCTATCAATTTATCTATTAAGTCAGCCTGTGCACGGTAAGGAGATATTATCCCAATTTTATAAACATCTGCACATGCTTCTTCTTTTTTGATATAATTAGATAAATATTTAACAAATTCAAAGGTAAATAATGCGGAATAAGACTGATAACTTGAACCGCTACTCAGTTTTTGTGTACGAAAAATGCTTTCGTAACTACTCACAGGAAATCTAATAATATTTATAGGTCTGATGTTCATTCCGGGAATTTTCAATGTAGAACCGCTCTCTTTGCTACGTTTATGTTCTAGAATGCCGTCGTACATAAAATTGCTGAACACCTGGCCTATTGCGGGAACACTACGATATTGAGTTGCTAGGTTGGTAATTTTAAAATCATGAGGAATTGGTGTCGGGTCTACAAATTTATCGAGCATTACCATCGTGTAAATATTTTCGTCTTTCCAGTTCTTTATTGAAGCAATCGGGCCAATCTGGAATGGGTCGCCTGCTATGATAAACTTTTTAGGTTTTGTCCTGAAAATAGGATAAATGATATTCGGAAGATGTATCATTGACGCTTCATCAAAAACGATATAATCCCAATTTAATTCATATAGTTTCTTTATGCCATCACTCTCGCTAAACCCGTCATAAGTAAAACGCGCAATCGTACTAACGACAACTACCTTATCTAAAGAACTAATGTTAAAGCTATGAGTCTGCAATATTTCTTCCGTTTCAATATTCTCATCATTGGTAGTTCCGAAACGAATAAGCCAGTTTTTGTATGATTTGTCTGTTCCCATGCTTGTCATGATTCGTGTGGTCAACACATCAGCCGCTTTGTTTGTCGGGGTAAGCACCAGTATCTTTAAATTTTCGGAATTCATACGAGACCGTAAAACTTTAGTTGCAAGATAAGTAGTTTTACCGGTTCCGGGAGGGCCAAATATAAATTCTATGTTTTCTGGAAGCTTATCTCTCAAGTTGTATTTATCTTCTAATGGTAACGCGCCAAAACATTGCTGTAAAGTTTTCATAAGAAAATCGGGGCTTTGAACGTCTATCCTTGCCTGAAGTATATCCTCAAGATTCATATTTTTTATTTCATCAATGGATTTTAATCTTGCCTTCAATGTATATCCATTTATACTGACAGATTCTATTTCAATATGGCACTTCCCATTTTTAGTATCAATATCAAGCCGGATATTCGATAATTCTTCTATTTTCGCCGAAATATAAGGAGTAGGGTGTTTCAAAACGATTGTTTTCTCGGTTCCGGGTTCTTTTTCAACCTTGCCGAAGCTGATTGAAATACGCTTGCTGCCAGATTCGTTATCCAGATTTTCCATGCCTTCGAGCTCCAGCAAGGACTTGAACCAAATGAAGCTGTATTTTTCGGAAGAGCGAATTATATCCACCAACTCTTGAGCGTGATTAAGATTACTTAGCTTGGAAGAACTCCGATATTCTTCGCGTTTAATCTTTTTTAAATAATCAACAGAACGCGGTGTATTTTCATCTTCATCTTCATCTTCATCTTCAGGTTTCTCCTCGTTTGGCTTTTTTATCAGTTCTATGATGCTATCAAGTACTTTTGAACCAGTTGATGCAGACGGTGATTTTGGACCGCTAGCTTCCCCTGTTGTACGTTCATTACCATTGTTTCCTGTACCATTGGAAGTATCCGGCTCTTGTACTTTAAGTTTTTCCAGCTTCTTCTTAACCTCATCCACAGAAAATCCGGTTTCTTTTATAAATTCTTCTACAATCTTTCCAAGATTAATCCGATTTATTTGTTCTTCACTCAAGTTTGCAGTGTTTTCCATTTCGTCCCGAATTCCTAAAAATTTGATAAGAGCTAATGCATTAGGACTGGAAGTATCATAATCCGAAGAAAGTGCTTGAACAGTTACAGCACTTGCAGAAACAAGTTCATTTTCTTTGTTGAGTATCCATTTTTTTGTTCTCAAACGAATGATTTCACTGGAATCAAATGGCTTGGATTGTGGATAACGATAGAAGTATTCATATTTTCCATACAATGCACTGGCATACCTTTCCTGTACCTGTAAAAGAATATTCCATAATAAAATTGACTTGGAAGTATCAATTTCATTAAGCAAATTTTCACAACCGTCGATATATTTATCGTACCATTTTCTATGTGCGGTACTATAATCTTTAGGAGCGGATATTCGGATTGCATCTTCCATTGATATTTCTACACGAAATACTTTAGGAAGGTCTGATATTCCCAGTTGCTTCAAAAAATCATCAAGCTGCTCATGTTCTTTGGCATCTATAATCTCATGGTATTTCTCTAAAAACAAAAATTTTGTATTTGATTTGCTTTCAAACCATGTCTGTAAATCTTTAGTTGGATAATAGATATCTGAAGCGCGTCCGCGAAATATCCTTTCATCATCATCCGATTTATATTTAATAAAAGCTTCAGCTTTTATTTTATCAATAAATTTTATTAATTCTTCTGTATTGCAATTCTTGTAATATTTAAAAAACAGTTTAAAATGAGGTATTGTATCAATAGCGTCGTTACTTTTATACAATGGTAATATTTTGTTATATATTTCATTGTAAAGGTTCGGCTTTTTTATTTCAAATTTCTTTTCAATAAATTCACGAGTGGTATCATTAGCAAGTAATTCTTTTTTAACCGTTGGATATCCGGAAATAGTATCGTCGGGAAGAAACAAAATCAATTCATCATTGTGATCATATGCAGGAACAGCATTTCCTTCTTGATCAAGGAATATCGGACGATTACGTACAATTTTAGCGCGGTCTTGATAATTGTTTAGATATTCGTAAAAGTTATGAAGCCATTTATATTCCGGGTCTTTTGCCTGTTCTTTAATAAATTCAGTATCAATTTTCTGTAACAAATCCGTCATTTCAAAGTGGTTCACAACACAGTCGTCCAGATACGCACGCTTAATTTTATCGGTGTCAAATTGATTCCTTGCAAGCCCCCGAAAAACCCATTCAGCTTTCGGGTTGCCAATTAATTGCCTGAGCTGTTCATCGGAAAAAATTTCAATAATACGTTTATCTTGAAACCAGTAGGCATTCATTTTGGATGTATAATTCCCATTAGCCACCGGAAGCAGGGTTTCGGTATTAAATTTTTCCTTGATTTCCGTATAAAAAGGCTTGAATGATATTGATCTCTTGTCTCCAACCGGCAAAAAATCAGATTCTGCGTAGGGGATAATGTTAATGATATTATCATCTATGAGGTTTTTACCACGTAATAACAAAAGGCTATCCGCGGCAAGTTCTGCGAGTCTTTGAACAAGTGATATATTCCATCCATCGCCCGCTTTTATTCCTTCACGGCTGTCGGTTAGAATAAACGGAGCGTGAATGATAAATTTGAGTTTCGTATTCTCTCTGGTGGGAAAGAAACAAAATGCAGGTTGTTGAACGGGAATAAGCTTATTATTTTCCATATAGAAGCCGACACAATATGAATGCTTAGTTTTATCAATTGTTCGAGAAAAAAGCCATAGTTTTTGTTCATCCGTAGTTTCATTAGTCGTTTTTAAAAGGGAAATAAATTGAGATTTTATGTTTCCGTATTCAATTGTATCTTCAATTTTTTTTAAGTACTTACCTTCTAAGTCCAGTGTTTGATATAAAATATTGTTGATATTTGATAGAAACAATGTAGGGGAAACTAATGATTTCAATATTTCCGAAATATCACTATAGGCAAATTCAGCAGTTTTTTCCTCATGGTCAAAAGGAAACCAAAAAATCGTTTCGTCAGCCTTTCTCTCGGCAAAATCTGTCTTCAATAATTGTGGTACAATAAAACGTTCGATTTTAAACCAGACTTCTGGATCATAAACATGCGGAGTTTGAGTATATTGAAAAACAGCCTTAAAACCAACACCGAATTTGCCTATAGTGGCTTCTGTTTTATTTGAATTTGCAATGGAAGTAATTGAATTAATATGTCCGAGATTTCCACTTTCAGTATCTTCTCCTTCGGCAGCAGGATTAGTAATCGAAAAACGTATCATTCCGTTATGAATAAATACCAACCCATCCTTCTTGAGAATGAAATTTGCCATTGTTGCCTGCGCATCGTCTGCGTTCTGGAGCAACTCGTAAATAAAATGGGCCTGATCGGAATACTTGTCAACAACACTACGCTGAACACCGCGCATTGAAGGCTTTTCAAGAGTCTTTGCACTCTCATCCCTGTCTTTCGTCAATGCGTCAAACCACTGTTTCTGCAACTCTGTCATACCTTCACTCCAAATACTTACTTATGATATTCTCAATTTCATGGGCGTCTATACCGCCCCCTCCGCCATTTTTTTTGTAGTGGTTGCCCGGAACAAGACTTGAACTTGCATACCTTGCGGCACTGGTACCTGAAACCAGCGTGTCTACCAATTCCACCATCCGGGCGTGTGCTAAAGCCTAACCTGAAAGGCCCGCCTTAGTCAAGAGCGGCGTCCGCCTCCCTTGCGAATCAGTTCAACTACGGGCTTGTCCGTCGGCTTGGCTGCCGTCTTGACCGGCGCCTTCTCCGCGGGCTTGCTTGTCGGCTTGGCCCCCGCCCAGCCGGTTTTCGGCGGGCTTGGCGGGAACGCCAGCGAGGCGATGGCCTCCTGCGTCATCCTGTCGCAGCGCTCGTTGAGCGGGATGCCGTCATGCCCCTTCACCCA
>JAISRS010000198.1 GCA_031273485.1 Prevotellaceae bacterium | reverse complement strand
ATGAAAAGAATATTTTTTATCCCCGTAATCTTCCTGTTTGTTTGCTGTAATCAGGAAAAAAAGGACATTTTTAACGGGGAAGTATATACTCTGGAAGATACCCTGCAAAGGAAATTTTTACATGGAACTCACGTTATTCTTGACGGTGTTTATGACGGATACATGTCGGTTTATGACTCATTAGTTTTGTTTGAGTCTTATAAATATCCTGCACATTTTTGTAATTTATTCAGTCTTCATTCCGGAAAACATTTGGGCGATTTTTTTCGTAAAGGGCAAGGTCCTGATGAGTTTTTGGATTTTTCACATTCCGAACAATATTTTAATAACAATGGCGAAATCCAATTATTAGGATTTGACGCGCTGAAAGGAACAGTATATTTGATAAATTTAACAAAATCAATCATCACAAATACCATTCAATGCGATACTGTTATTGCTACGGACTGGAACAGAAAACATACTCTTCCGTGTGCTTACATGTTTAGAACCGATAAAGACCATTTTGTTATAAGAAGTTTGTTAGAATATTCGTTTTTAGATAAAAAAGACTATAAACTGGGAGCTTATTATTTATATGGAAAATCGGTTGACAGCATAGAAAAAACATATATTCTATACAATCGCGTTCCTGATGTTGAAAGGGTTCAGGTCATAGATCAATATTTGAGTTCAATGGACATGATTAGACCGGATAATTCAAAAATAGCAATGGCTATGAAAATGCTGGCTCAAATCAATATCCTGGATTTGAGAAATGGTAAATTAACGGGATTCAGAATAAAAAATACGCCCGATTATCCTGAAGTGTTTCGTAAAGATTATACATGGCAGTTATATTATGCGGATATACGTGCAAGCGATAAATATATTTTCGCATTATATTCAAATACTCATTGGGACAATTCATGGAAATCTGACGAAATACATGTTTTTGACTGGGATGGAAACTGGTTGCATAAAATAACTCTTGATCAGAAAGTTTTTCAAATATCCTTTGATCCTGTGAACGAATTACTGTACGGTTTGACTGATATGGACGAAGTCTATAGGTATGAAATCAATAAAGTACTGAAAAATGAAGAATAGCATAAAAAACAGTATTCTTTGTTTTTGCTTTTGCTTGTCGGCATGTATTAACAGTGATAAAAAAACCAATATTGACCCCATTATTAAATCAATGATAGGTAAAACAATAATTTTTCCGGATGATATGAATGATTTATGGAAGAGTAAAACAGAAAAATATAACTATACATTGATCTTATACGTAGATTCAACAGATTGTACTCCATGTTCTTTAAATGACGTGAGTCTGTTTAAGCAATATGAAGATCAACTAAGAAACCAATTTAATACGGAAATATTATTAGTAATTCAAAATATTGATTATGATTATGTAAATACAGTTTTATCAAATATAAATATATATTACCCTTTTATATTGGATATATCAAAGGAGTTTAAAACAATTAATAAAATTCCTGATATACATAAATATCAAACTTTTCTTATTAACAAAGAAAAAGAAATTATATGGATAGGTTCCCCTGTTATAAATAAAAATTTATGGAATTTATTTACACAGGCTATGCAAATACTCAATACTCCTCCTAAAAAATGATATAATACAAATTACATAGATTGGAATTATAATTAATATGAAATAGACTATGAATCAAATATAAATCAACAAAAATCATTAACCATGAGCAAATTTAAACAACCAGCCACCGTCGTAACGTCGTTTTACGAAGGCATAAAGAGTATGGAAACAATACCGGATGAAAACACTCTCGAATTCGACATTGACAGTTTTTCGTCCATGAGTATGGAAGCCGTGTATATTCTGGATTTCCAAAAGCGATGTTTTCATTACGTTTCCAGCCATGAACTGTTTCTTTGCGGTTATCCGCAACAGGAAGTCATGCGGTTGGGATATGATTTCTACCCCGAAACAGTGCATCCCGACGATTTTTTACAGTTTAAAAAAATACATAATGTTATTTTAAAGCTCCTGTGCGCCGGGGATGAGGATGAACCTGTGGAAGACATAAATTATTTCTCTTTTACTCTCAGACTTAAAAACAGGCTGCAACGGGGAAACAAACCGAAATATCTGATGGTTTATCACAAATTGAAACCGATATTCATAAACGGACAAATCCGTTTCGGATTGTGTATGCTGACCTGTTCGGTGATGCCGACAGCCGGAAACCTGAGAATTTATTACAAAAACAATCGGACTTTTTCCGAATATTCTTTTAACTGCCAACAGTGGAAGGAGCAGCAAACAGAACTTCTGACCGAACAGGAAACGCTGGTTCTTATGTTAGCCAAACAGCAAATAAACCATCGGGGAATTATGGAACAGCTGTCTATTACATACGGTGCGCTACGAAATATAAAAACGACGCTTTTGCAAAAACTTAATGTAAAAACCATAGAACAGGGGTTCTAAGGGTTCTAAGGACTTTAAGGACTTTAAGGACTTTAAAGTCTTTAAAGTTCTTAGAACCCTTAAACTGTCGCTCACATTTTTTTACCTCTTGTAACTTCGGCGGCAACAGCCGAATATCCCCTACAAGGGTTATCATTTTTAAATAAAAAATACTTGATTTTTATTTTTTTGTTTACATTTGCGTCCGATATGTTTAATCTTTTAAATTAATTAATAGTTATGTCGAAAAGTATAAAAGGAACTCAAACAGAAAAAAATCTGATGCATTCGTTTGCCGGAGAATCGCAAGCAAGAATGCGCTACACGTATTTTGCCGGTCAGGCAAAAAAGGATGGCTATGAACAAATCGCAGCTATCTTTACCGAAACAGCCGAACAGGAAAAAGAACATGCCAAAAGGATGTTCAAGTTTCTGGAAGGAGGAATGGTGGAAATCACCGCAAGTTTTCCTGCCGGCGAAATAAAAACAACCCTCGAAAATCTGTATGCCGCCGCTGCCGGCGAACATGAAGAATGGACGGAAGCATATCCCCAGTTTGCAGATATTGCCGAACAGGAAGGCTTCCCCGCAATTGCAGCGATGTACAGAAAAATCTCGGTTGCCGAAAAGGCGCACGAAGATCGCTACCGCAGTTTCATTGCCAACATCGAATCTTCAACAGTATTTGCAAAAGAAGAAGAAATAGAATGGCAGTGCCGCAATTGCGGATATGTGCACACAGGCAAAGAAGCCCCGAAAGCATGTCCTGCGTGTTTGCATCCACAGGCTTACTTTGAACAGAAAAGCGAAAACTGGTAGTATCTGTGTGAATTTTGGAAAAATGGCGGTCAGCGTTAAATTTCGCTGACCGTCATTTCATAAAGGAAACATATTTTAAAGAATTAGTAAAAACAGTTAAAAAAATAATATTATGAAAATGTACATGATTACGATATTAAGCGCAATGCTGTTAATATCATGCGGAATTAAAGTCGAAAAAAAAGAAACTTTAACAGAAATCACAAAAGAAGAAATTAAAAAAGAAACCAAAGCAATGGAAACAGGCAAAGACGTAAAAGACGTAAAAGATAAATCTTTTGACGAATTGTTCAAGAGTATTAAACCCGAAGATATTACAGATAATATTTTCAAATTGGTGGGTCAGGATTTTACCGTTATCACCGCCGGAAAAGAACCCGATCACAATTCAATGACCGCCAGCTTCGGAGGAGTTGGAATACTGTTTGAAAAACCCGTAACATGGTGCTTTTTGAGAGCAAGCAGATATACTCTGGAACTGATACGGAAAGAACACACTTATACCATGTCCTATTTCCCCGACCGGTATAAGGAACAGGTACTTTTCTTCGGCAGTAAAAGCGGAAGGGACACCGACAAAATGAAGGAAAATACATTAACTGCCGTCAAAACTCCTTCGGGCAACGTCACCTACAAAGAAGCGCGACTGATCATAGAATGTAAATTAACGGAATTAACAACCGTCAGTCCCGACGATTTCTACACTCAACAAGGAAAAGAATTTATTACCGGCGCCTATGATGAAGTTCATGATTATCACAAATTAGTCTTCGGCGAAATCACAAACGTCTGGGTAGAATTATAAATTAAAAATTACGAATTACGATTTTGTTGAGGCTGTTTCAAAAGCAGGCAGACAGCAGCCCGCCAAAAGGGAGGATTCCAAGGATTTGCGCAGATAAATAAAGAAATTAATAAAGGGGACTTCTAAAAACTTGATTTTTCAAGGCAGACAGGATTTTTTTAGAGGTTCCCTTTATCTTCTGCTTTTTTTGCGTTATAGGCGGTCATAGTTCTTTCAAGTCCTGCGGTTGCAAAACTTTTAATAACTTCTACGGCTGTTTCGAATCTTGGAATCAGGGATTCGTATTCCTCCTGCGACCATCTTGACAGCACATATTCCATTTGGTATCCCTGCGGGAAATCGTTTCCAATGCCGAAACGCAGGCGGGCATAATTGGAAGTTGCCAGGACTTGATTTATATGTTTCAGTCCGTTGTGTCCTCCGTCGCTGCCTTTGCCTCTCAGTCTGATTGTGCCTGCCGACAGAGCGATGTCGTCAACCACGACAAGGAGATTTTCCAGAGGAATTTTTTCCGCCTGCAACCAGTAATTAACGGCGTTACCGCTAAGGTTCATGTATGTGGATGGTTTCAGGAGTATAAAAGTTTTTCCCTTGAATTTTACTTCTGCCGTATCGCCGTATCGCACGGTTGTAAAAGTAGTATTGGACATCTTTGCAAAGATGTCCAATACTTCAAATCCTGTATTATGACGGGTTTTCTCGTATTCTTTGCCGATATTTCCCAATCCTGTTATCAGATATTTCATGTGTATTATAGTCTGATTTTAATTACTGTACGGATTTTTATAACAGGGAACCTCCAAGACTGCTTTTTCGGCGTTCCCTTTATTCAAATTATTTACCTGCCTCTGTTTCCTGTTCACGGGATGCGCGTGTTGCCTTTATGCGGCACACCGTTGTGGAGGGGGGAGTGAGGATATTGATATTCGGATAGGAAAGATCTTTCACAAAAATCGTTTTTCCCAATCCGAGGTCGGAGATATCAACCGCAAATTTTTCGGGCAGGTCTTTCAAGAATGCCGAAACTTTCAGTTTACGGGCTAAAACCTGTAATTTTCCGCCCTGTTTCACTCCTTCGGAATTTCCCTCAACTGTTACGGGTATTTCTATTGTGACCGGTTTATTTTCATCAATATTGAAAAAATCGACATGAAGTATTTCATCCGTCACCGGATGAAACTGAATATCTCTCAATACTGCCGGATAGATTTTGCCCGCAATGTTTAACTCCACGCAATATGCTTCGGGAGTGTAAACTATTGCATTTAGATTGTTTACAAAAACAGTGAA
>JAISRS010000140.1 GCA_031273485.1 Prevotellaceae bacterium | reverse complement strand
GAGTTTGGCGATGCATCGGATTTGCGGAGTTTTGGTTTGTCCGAGGCGTCTTCCTGTCAAATTTGAGTGATTAACCTTGTCGAGTGATTACGGGTGGTTTACTAAAATATGGATGCGAGTAAGTAAAAATCCGATTATTTTCGTCGTCATTTATTGTGATGTCGGGGAAATCCCAGGATCCTTCTATAAAATCTTTTATTCTGTTTAACGTGACAGCTTTGTATTTTCCATCAAACATATAGAACGTGGGCGTATTAATAAAGAACACAGCTTCGAGATCGAAATCGAGTATGCTGTAATTTATTTGAAACGTTAATTCCAAATCTTCCTGTAGGATTTTCAGATTAGATCGAAGCCAGGTTTCTTTATTCGACAATTGTGGTTCATAACGATCTTTGAAATTAGTGTAATCAGCTCGGAATGCGATAGGGTCACATCGTGTTCGACAATATTTTGTTTCAGCGATGAATACTTTCTGCCTGTCCTTATTGACGATAATAAAATCGATTTCACCCACTCCTTTCTGCTGACCAATGTTCACATTATTTTTGCCTTTCTGCCTGAAAGATTCCACATTTCTGCAATACGGGCAACCGCTACCAACAAAAATACGTTCTATTTCATCCTCCAATAGTCGACTGTGCGCATCTCTTTTTTTCTGCACAAAATTGTGTACTCCTTCATCTTCCAACCATTCGTCAGGCACATCTTCTTTCCAGTGTACGCCATTGGTTTCAAGAGCACGAATACTTTCCAAAACCTTATACTCTCCAACAAAAGCCTTTTCAACGCCGTCAACAACAGCGATTAAAATAGGTCGATAAAAATACCTTTTGCCTGAAAGCGGTTTGAGTATAGTATTTTTTATACACTGTTTATTTTTCCTGGATATCGTCAAACCGGAATAAAACGTACTGGCACGATCTCTTGAAGTTCCACAAACATTAGCTAAATGAATTGGCAACACGGAGGGTTTGATTGTATGATCTGAAGACGACCTTACCAGAAAATGGACCAGTTGAATGGCTTCATCGAAATCAATAAAAAAACGATCCTTAATAGTTTTTTTTAGTTCATCAAACACCGACGGATTGTAAAATGCTTTATAATCCGCATCAAGCTCCGCTTTGAGTAGAAAGCGGTTAATTTCGTCAAGATGAATGTGATGACTGAGAATAAAAATTCCATTTACAAACTCTGTATAGAAAATATTTGGGGTCATTTTGTGTGTTGCTAATTGCATGGCAAAATCATAACATCTAAATCCCAGGTAATACAATTCTTGAATAACATCTAAAGCCTCAGTCAAGTCAACATGTTTTTTTGCCGTAAGTTCAATATCACACGCTTGCTCGAATATCAGCATTAGTACCCGTCGGTAAACCGTGAAATGGTCGATAATGCTGTCTGGCAATTGAATGCTCTTCGACAAGTTTCTATACGCCAACTCAATTGAAGCGTCACACAATTCAAACACACAGCGAAAAAACATTTCTGTATCCTGCTGCCTTACCAGCGTTTCAAATTTATCCACAAAATACTCGAAACAGTCCATAAGCACCATATCAACCTCCTCACGATCGGAGATTGTACCGTGTCCATACTTGTTTGCGATAAAGGGCGACAGTCCCTGGTTCCAATATTTACCCTCAAAAAGTTCTCTTTCAAGAGTAAGAACGGGGATAGTTTCCCCAACGTAAATAAGTGCCATATAAAAGGATATAACTAATAACCAACCACAAAAATATCCCTGCAAAGTTAGCCTTTCTTTTCTTAATTTCAAAACAATTCTGCAACCATTTTTAATATTGGACGACAATTAACATCAACCAATTATCCTCCAGCCATTTACCTCATTGCATCTCCCCGAGTATCTCACCCGACGGAGGTCATAACCATTCATTGTTATTTATAGCACGCCCACCACAAGTTAGTGGATTATTGGGATTTTGATTAGTTAGTTTTCGGCAATAGATCCTGCATATTATCAACACCGATTTTTCTCAAACACATCTCTATGGGGTGATGCATAGGCGAATCTACGTACACAAAATGTGTTTGATGTTCATATAGTTCACAAATTTTATCGCTATTACAAAAAACCTTGTTTCCATTCTTATAAACAGTGCGTTCTTCGACGAAAGTGAGCATTAAATTATTATCAGCGATCTTTGGTTTTATAGCGACATTGAACACTGGTCTATTGTCAGGGTAGTAAATAGTCGGATAAAGGATACCTCCGCACGAACTATTCTTCAGGAATACATCCGAACAGACCGCTGACAGGAGATATTCGAAGTCGCTTTGGACGTTTGCCTTAGAGAACTCGTTAGCGAAGAATTCCTGGAAGTGTTGGAAATTGGAATTTGCCGTGAGCTGAGATGTGTATAAGTTGTGTGGTATTTCATTTTTTCTCATGAAGGAAACCAAAGTAATTTCTTTCGTCACGACCCACTCTGAGAAAGTTATTTTTTCACACACTTGGGCTGGAGAGTCAGCGTTCAACCAAGATGATATTTCATGCGCGACTACCAACGCTACACCTTCAGAATCGTCATAGTCAGCAGGAAGTGTCCCATAAAACATAGTAGAACCAGGGATACAAGCGCGTGAATAAATTTTATTAAGCTTCGGATGTCTGTACCCCAATTCGCACCTACTATGAAAATCTCCACCCAATCTTGCTCTCACGATATACTTTCCGGGTGATAACAAGCAAACATAAAATGCTAAATCTTCCATGTTTTCTACAAGTTTTTCTATAAGAGTTTGCGCTTCCTTTGCTGGATAGGTAGATAAATCCAATGCGCGTAGTTTACCAAGTATGTCTTTTACAGGAGAATCCATAAGTGTAGTTTAACTATGTATAATGTAAAAATAGGAAGCATTGTTATCAGATAGAATTTGCGAATCACCCAAATGTAAAGCAGGTTTGATGGGTGTATAATGGGATACACCGCTTATCCAATTCGCAATAGAAATCATTATTTTCCTTGCGAAGTTGGAATTCTCCCACATAGTCCATCATTAGACAATTATCTGCGACTATTGGTTTTATAGCGACATTGAATCCGAAATTTCCTTTAGTTATAACAGACCGATAAATAACCCCATCGATATTGTCTTTTTCAGTGAGTACTTCCGAGTATACGGCAGATAGGAGATAGAGATATTCATGATTGTGTTGTACATTTTTAGAGAACTCATCTGCGAAAAACCGTGTAATTTGTACGAAATTTTCCATTGAATCAGTCTGCTGCTGTTCTACGAACTTTTGATGTGCTGCCTTAAGTTTTTTAGATATAGGATCCAACTCATTTAATTTTTCGTTTGGGACGATGAATAAAAAAGTGATAGGTTCCAATACTGCCCACCTTGAGAAGGTTATTTTTTCAGTATTTTCAGCATTGCAATAGCCTTTAAGTAAGTCTGATACTTCACACAAGGCAGCCAGTTGAGCGGAATAAATTGGGTCATCAATTTGTGCATCAGCGGGGACAACTGTTCCATAGAACATTGGTTTTGCCTTAGTATTAGCTCTTCCGATTTTGGTTTTGTGATGTGGAGGATAGGTCAAATCACCCACATACGAATATCCGGATCCTGTTCTAGCCCTCATGATAGCATGTCCTGGTCCCAGCGTATAAGCCAGAACTGGGAACCATCGTAACTCTTTTATAAGAGCTTTAGCATCCTCAACGGGTTCTTTCTCCAGATCCAGTGTTTTCAGCTTATCAAGAATATATTTCACCTTATCATTCATCCTCATCCATTATTTATTTTTGCAAAGCTACAAAAAAATCACCCCCTGATCCAAATTTCTCCAAAAATCATATACCTTTACGCTGTACTTACCAAAATACCGACTTGCCACAAAGATACATTCACAAATAAAAGTAGCATGGGTACGCAATTAGCAGCGACGATAGAAGATTTGATGAAGACAGCAATACCGCATATTGCGTCGTATTAGAGTCCATATTTCATCTTCATTTGCTTCACTAACGATTTTATTGTACCTTGCGCCGAAATTTCAAAACATATTTACCATGGAAGGAAGCCGATTATTAATATTTCATAAGTACCTGATATTGAGTGTGCTGCTTATTTTCTTTATAAATTCTTCTGCTGTAATATCTCAGCCATTACCGCCTGTTTTTGGCATTGAGTATGCTGCCAAGCATTTCAATGACA